>NZ_JONT01000011.1 GCF_000711975.1 Desulfofalx alkaliphila DSM 12257
TCTAAAAGCCATGGCAGAACTGCGGGCATATACCAGCAGTGGTGGAAAAGTTAAATTGGAACATTTAAAACGGCTGTGTAATAATACCTATAGTCTAGGCAAAGCTGGTACAGCCAAGATGTGCAATATTTATAAACAGACACAGGAACAATTTAAGAATGTGACGATATTAAACCGCGGGAAAGTAATACCTATGTTTCGATGTTTAAAAGGTATACAGCATGGGTCATTTAAAATCTAAAAACCAAGATGAGTGGTCGGAAAGAAATATCCTACAAAAAGTTGACACCGTCCAGTAAAAAAGAAATGTTCGCAAAATTCGTGATAATATGGTACAATTTTCTAATAAAAGGGGGTAGACAAGCCATGGCAAAAGTTATTATGGGTATTCAAATTGACCAAAGAACTAAGGATGCCGTTACAGTTCAGGAGCTATTAACTAAGGCAGGGTGCAGTATTAAAACTAGACTGGGATTAAATCAAAATATTGCTAGTTGTAAAGCAGAAGATTCATGTGGTAACAAAGGGCTTATTCTGCTGGAATTCTTTAATGGGGCTGAAGAAGAAATCAAAAAGCTAGAAGAAGATCTGGCAAAATTAGGTTCTATTGTTGTTAAGAAGATGGAGTTTTAGAGATTATTTATAAATAATCAAAGAACACGGCGTTTACCTTATAAAAGTGTAAACGCCGTGTTCTTTTATATCACTATGCCTTGGCTATTTTTTTACCATACTCTATGGCAGCAAGTTTCCCATCTTGATCAGGGGCCCAGTGATTTTTTAACCCCTCATCAATCACTTCAAATCCTGCCTTGTTTAATAACTCCGATAACACCTTTGTTGATTCGCCACTCCAACCATAACACCCAAAGGTTGCCGCTTTTTTATTCTTAAAGTTAAGTTCATGCATTAAATGAACAAAGCCGGCAATGGAATGCAAAATGCTTCTATTAACTGTCGGGGAGCCAACAACAACTGTCTTAGATTTAAATACTTCCGTAATTAAATCATTATCATCACTCTTGGCAAGATTGAATACTTTAACCTCTACCTCTTTATCAGCTATTTCAATTCCCTCTGCAATATTCTCGGCCATTGTTT
Organism: Desulfofalx alkaliphila DSM 12257; assembly: GCF_000711975.1. Lineage (NCBI taxonomy): Bacteria > Bacillati > Bacillota > Clostridia > Eubacteriales > Peptococcaceae > Desulfofalx > Desulfofalx alkaliphila. Next base: position 1,102 of record NZ_JONT01000011.1, read on the forward strand.
TGGTACCATTCCACATGGTGTCGTAAATAATTGTAATCTGGTTCTGCTGATAATCATTAGCCCATTGGGAATATTTTTCTACAATTTGCATGGGGTTATCTCTCCATATAACACCATGGCTGGGTGCAATGATATCAATTGCTAAGTTTAATGATATAATTTCATCCAACTTTCTTCTGAGTATATGGCTAAATGGAGTTAAGATATTTGCATAATACTTAATAGCCTCTTTGTATAAGTCACATTGATCCACCAAATCATTAAACATTTTTTCAGTTGCATAGTGCTGCCCAAAGGCATCATTACTAAATAATATATTATCCTTGGTGAGGTAAGCGGCCATACTGTCCGGCCAGTGAAGCATTGGCATTTCTACAAATACCAGTTCTTTTCCGTTACCAATATCCAGTTTATCTCCTGTTTTTACTACATTGAAGTTCCATTCTTGATGATACTGGCCTTTTAATGATTTTACTGCGTTAGCAGTACAGTAAATGGGGGTACTCGGTATACGCTTCATTAACTCAGGGAGTGCCCCACTATGATCCACTTCGCCATGATTAACCACTATATAATCTATTTTGTTTAAATCAATTTCTTTAGCCAAGTTGTCGACAAATTCAGCTGCAAAAGGTGACCAGACGGTATCAATTAAAACATTTTTTTCTTCCTGTATCAAATAGGCGTTATATGTTGAACCATTGTGTGTTGAATATTCATCCCCATGAAATTTTTGCAGCTCCCAATCCACTTTGCCGACCCAGTGGACATTATTCTTTAAAGTTTTTTTCATTGCTAATCTCCTTTTATTGAAGTAGTTTTTCTACTCAATTTTTATTCATCAGCTTCAAACTGATCCTTGCCTACACCACAAAGCGGGCACACCCAGTCCGCAGGCAGGTCTTCAAAGGCTGTCCCTGGGGCAATGCCTGAATCGGCATCACCGGCTTCAGGATCATAAACGTAACCGCAAACTGAACACACATATTTTTTTGCCTTATTATCATTTTTTACATTCTCGCTAACATTGGTATCTTCGTCACTTTTTTTGTTAATCATTACTCCTTTTTTTAGTAAATGGTACATGGCATAAGTAATCGGTTCATCTTCTGCCGAGAGAACCTCGGCATTTACTACTTTACCTATAAACAAAGTGTGGGTTCCAATATCCATGCTGTCAATTACCTCAGCCTCCAGCCAACCAATACAGCTTTCTTTAAGGAGGGGAACCCCTGTTTGTCCTATAGAGTATGGTATAGAAGTAAACTTATCGTGATCCCTGCCGGATTTAAATCCAAAGTTGCCTATTAAATCCATGGAGACACTGGTCGGTAATATGTTTATCGAGAATACCTTGCTTTCCTTTATAAATTCGTTTGTTAAGTTGTTTTTATTAATACCAATGGCTACAGTTGCAGGATCTGACGAGATTTGAAAAGCCGTGTTAGCTACTTGGCCATTCAATTTGTCTTCTTTTTTCGATGTTATAACATATAGACCGTAACTCATCTTGTGAAATATTTTTGTGTTTAAACTCATATTAAACACCTCCTAATGTATTATTCTGTATTATTCAAATATTTTTAATGTTCTCCTGCTATATTTTCTAAATATTTCTATATCCCAACTAATATTTGTTTAAAATCTATTAAGTTTGTGCCCAAATCATATAAATTTTAGTCTAAACCGGTTACAAAAAGCCACTAGCGCCAGCAGGAATAAAATAGCTACTGGCGTCTGTTTACTTTCATAACCTCATATCCTGGTATGCAAAATAATACAAAATACGCCCTTTTTCAGGAAATCTATTGAATTAATCCCAAAATATCTATAAAATCTATATAAAAAGGAGGGTTTATATGTCAGTAGTATGGACTCCTAACTTGTCGGTCGGTATTAAACATATTGATGACCAACACAAGGTTTGGTTTGAAAAGGCTAATGGACTGTTTGAGGCCGGAAAAGAACGGAGAGCAAAAGAATACATAGAAACCATGCTTGATTTCTTAGATGAGTATACAAAGCAACACTTTAGAGATGAAGAAGCCTATATGGAAAAAATCAGTTACCCAGAAATTGATGCTCAAAAGAGAGCCCATGCAAGCTTTATCAAAGATCTTGCCAAATTGAAGAGCGATTATAACAAGTCCGGCGGTAATATTCTGGTAATACTTAATGCCAATAAAATGGTTATTAACTGGCTTTCTGAACACATAAAAACCATGGATAAAAAAATAGGCGATTATGCCAAAACTCTTTAGTTAATAACCCTATGAAAAACGGCTGTCCTGCAGGACAGCCATTTTTTATATATGACTACATAATCATTCACTTTACTTATTTAAATCACCATTCTATACTATATAAGAAAAACTATTGGGAGAACATCTATGAAACCTTTATTATCATCCCTGCCAGGTATTCAAGCTGAAAATTCCCGTGTCTTTTATGATGGAATGCGAGATGGCATTCCCATTGGTCTCGGCTACTTTGCTGTTTCTTTTTCCTTGGGCATTGTAGCAAAGAATGCAGGCCTTACAGCTTTTCAGGGATTTCTGGCAAGTGCACTTGTCAACGCTTCCGCTGGGCAATATGCAGGCTTTACATTGATTGCGGCAAGTGCAGCATATTTGGAAATGGTAATTGTCGTATTAATTGCAAATGCCAGATACTTTCTCATGAGCTGCGCCATGAGTCAACGTATGAAACCGGAAACACCCCTACATCATCGTCTTCTAATGGGATTTTATGTTACCGATGAGCTTTTCGGTATTTCAATTGCAAGGCCCGGTTTTTTAAACCCCTACTATACTTATGGTGCTATCCTTGTTGCGGCACCATGCTGGGCAACAGGAACTGCCTTGGGTGTTATAGCAGGCAATCTTCTTCCTTTGCGTGCCGTTAGTTCTCTAAGTGTCGCACTTTATGGAATGTTTCTTGCCGTCATTATTCCGCCTGCCAATAAAAATAAAGTTATAGCCGGTTTAATATTAATTTGTTTTGCATCCAGTTATGCAGCAACTTGGCTACCCTTGGTTTCAAGTCTGTCTGCAGGCACACGAACAATAATTTTAACAGTGGCAATATCTGCAATGGCAGCCTTATTATTTCCAGTTAAGAGAAAGGAAATGGAGAATGACTAATAATATTTACATTTATCTGGCAATCATGGCCGGTGTCACATACGCAATACGCGTTTTACCCCTAACGCTGATTCGAAAAGAAATTAAAAATGATTTTTTGCAGTCATTCCTTTATTACGTGCCATACATAACATTAGCAGTTATGACCTTTCCTGCAATTTTGGGGGCAACGCAAAGCCCCATATCGGGGGCATTGGCCTTAATAATCGGTGTAGTTGCCGCTTGGTTCGGTGCCAGTCTTTTTATGGTATCACTATCCTGCTGTGCAATCGTATTTATCAGTGAACTGTTTTTGATCCCATTGACATAATTTATTCATTAACTATTTATAAACTATAAATCAATTTCAAGTAATATTGGTGTATGGTCTTGCCTTGGCCCTGAGTCAATCATTTCGCATTTAATAACCTTATCGGCAATCCGATCACTCACCAGCCAATAGTCAATTCTCCAGCCAGAATTATTAATTTTGCTTGTTTTAGCACGCTGGGCCCACCAAGTATAAACACCTGTTACATCACCATGCAGGTAACGAAAGACATCTGTAAACCCCTTTGCCAAGAGATTTGTGAAACCTTGACGCTCCTCATCAGTAAAGCCGGCAGAGCGACGGTTGTTATTGGGATGAGCCAAATCTATTTCTTTGTGTGCTACGTTGAAATCTCCTGTTGCAATAACATTCTTCTTTTTATCCAACTCTGCCAGATAATCCGCATATTTTATATCCCAAATCTGACGATCTGCTAAACGATTCAAACCGTCACCTGCATTGGGAGTATAAACCTGTGTTAAGTAGAAATGTTCAAATTCTAATGTAATGATTCGGCCCTCAGCGTCCATGGTACCTGGCGCACCAATAACAGGAAAGGTAACAGATGGTTTTAAATCATTCTTATATAAAAACATGGTACCTGCATAACCCTTGCGGGCCGGTTCTACAGAACTATTCCAAACAATTTCATAATCCGGAAACCTTTCATTCAAAATAGTTAAATGCTTTTTGGTGGGACCGGTACTTGGTAACTTAGTTTCCTGTAAGGCAATAATTTCCGGATTATGTTCTTTAATCGTATCTAATACATTTTGAGATAATAAAGCCCGTGCTGAAACACCTGTTAACGCCGCATTTAATGAGTCAATATTCCATGAAATAAACTTCAATGTTCTTCCTCCTATGAACATAGTCACTTAGTTCGTTAGTTATAGTGAATGGAGCCGGTTTATGTCACTTTCTCTTCATCAAAATTGAACAGTTCCTTTATGTCAATGTTCAACTTGTCTGAAATCACTATTAGAAGCTCCAAGGAGAATTTTTTATCGCAGTTGGGAGCTTCAATTTTTGTTAAGTAACTGCAGCTGATTCCAATTAGTTTGCTAAACTCTTGCTGTGTAAGTTGATTTTTTATCCTTAACTTTTTAATGTTTTGCCCGATTTTTTTATATATTTCGTAATAATCTTTACCCATTGGCTCCACCCTTCAATACTGATAATTACAAGTATACCATATAAGCCAGTAAAACTTCACTATTAGTGAAAGCATGTTATAATACTTATATCCAATTAGAATGGTTTTAAAGCTTCTAGGGGGATTAGCATGATTGATGGTCGGGTTCAAGCAAAACCTTTTGTAAAATGGGCAGGTGGAAAAAGACAACTCTTATCTACCTTTGTAGAATTATACCCCAATAAATTAAAGAAGGGAAAGATAAAGAAATATATTGAACCATTTGTTGGTGGAGGGGCTGTATTTTTTGACTTGGCAAGCCGGTATGAATTTGAAGAAATTATTCTAAATGACATAAATACTATTTTGATTTCCACATATTTTGTCATTAAAACAGATGTAAAAAAATTAATCGAAGAACTGGAAAAACTTCAGAAAAGTTATTTAGAGAAGGATACCCGGGAAAAAGAAAAACTTTTTTACCATATTAGGTCAAGATTTAATGAACTAAAAAGAAGTATTGAATTTAACGGTGAAGGGACAGCCATAACTCAAACACTGGTTATGACATGCTCAGATTGTCATTTTTTAGACAAGGTTTGGATCACAATTCCCCTACGGAAATTATTCTATTTTGGACAAAAAAACCTCCGGAATTCCGGAGGTCTTGATGTTATTGGCGGGAATGTGTGAGAATCGAACTCACCAGGGACGGGACAACCGCCCCACGACTGGTTTTGAAGACCAGGGGCACCACCAGGCACCATCCACTCCCATATCGCACTATAATTTTAATGCTTTTAAAGTTTTCAGTCAAGTTTATAGCGATTACCGATTGTGTCATTAGTATAGTTATTATTTGTCCTTTTCTTCTATACTGTTTAGTAGAATAAACCCAAGAAAGACGGTTAATAGTTTTAAGTCGATATTGCTATATACCAAATAAATTATTTTTTGCACCATATTTCCGGTATAAAAAAAAGAGCCGGCGTAAGCTATTAAGGGGGTCATGCAAATTACCAAGCACGGTAAACCCACAATCATTAGTTTTTTATAATTCACTTTCCATTTCTTCCTTTTAGAAATAAACCGCTCATAAAGTGATAATGAGCCTAATAAAAAGCCAAAGATTAACGGTAAAATAATTATATTTATCAAATGATTAATTATATTCACATTTAACGTAGTGTTCAGTTCGTTTTTTACATAAATATCAAATTGCTGCATGCCCACAATATACCCAAGTATTGCAATTAAGTACAAGGTGTATATTATACATCTATTCATCCCCTATACCTCCTTTCATTAATTGTCGGTCTTGCCAACAGAAAATCCCCTGTATTTATCTTAGATGAGGTGCCCGTCTTTTGTATGCGGTTTTGGTCAACTAACATTATATCAGAAGTCTTTCTTTTTTATGTCTGTTTTCACATATAAATAGCGATTATGGGTTTGGGCACAATTATAAGTGTTAGGGGGTGTCTTATGCTATCTTTTCCGGTAAAACCAATGCTGCTAAAAACTATCAATAAACCTTTTAACGATGATAATTATTTGTTTGAATGGAAGGTGGATGGGGTAAGGTGTCTTTTGCATTTTTCCAATGGCCAAACACGTCTGCAAAGCAGAAACGGCAAGGATTGTTCTGCGGCTTTTCCCGAGTTGCTGGCCCCTGACTTGGCGGCAGAGGAAGCAATTTTAGACGGGGAAATAACGGTTTTAACGGAGGGCAAACCTAACTTTGAAGGGACAATGTCAAGGTATTTATCTTCTAAAAATGCAGTTAATATATCTAAAACTCAGCCGGCCTACTACCTTGTTTGGGATATATTATCAGTGGACGGCCAGCCCTTATTGGATAAAAGTCTGTTAGAACGAAAAGAGGTGTTAGGCGAGGCACTAAAGGATTCAGCAAATATTAAAAAAATAGATTTTATTGAAAGGGATGGGTTAAGCCTTTGGGAAGCCATTAAAAAGCAAGAGCTTGAAGGAATGGTTGCCAAACACAAGAACAGCAGGTACTTGCCCGGCCAGCGCAGTTCTGCATGGTTAAAAATTAAAAATTGGACAGTAAGTGAAGTTAACATTTTTGGCTATAAACCAAAGGACGGCTATGTTTTAGTAGGTAAAGGGGATAAGGTACAGGGCCACGCTTCGGGTATTGGAAAAGAGGAAAAAGCAGCCCTTTTAAAACTGCTTGACCTATACGGTGTTAAAAAGGCCGATGGCATATGGCTGCCGGCCGGTATTAAAGGTTTTGTTAAGTACACTAATATCACCCCAAAGGGTAATTTTCGTGATTGCACCTGGGTTAGCTTTAAAACCTAAAGGGTGGTTAGGCCCCAATGACCTAACCACTTCATTTTCGAGCCTGCGGGCAAAATCATCAGATGGTACAAGAATTGGTTATATTCAGCAGTTTCTCTACAATGGGCACATCTGCCGGAGCAAAGTCAAAATCAGTGAGCCGGTCCAGCGTAACCCATTTATATTCATCATGGACCTGTAGTCTTATGTCTCCGCTTTTCCAGGTGGCCCAGTAGGCCAACAATACAACAATTCCATGTTTATAATGATAGATGCTTCTACCAAAATATTGGCCAACTTCAATTTCAATGTTTAGTTCTTCTTTTATTTCTCTGTAAAGACATTCTTCGGGGGTCTCCCCCTGTTCAATTTTTCCGCCGGGAAATTCCCACTTATTTGCCAGTTTGTCTTTTGAATTTCTTTTGGCAATTAGTATTAAATCATCTTTCTTTATTATCGCTGCTGTTACTTGTGTCATTTATATTTTCTCCTTTTATACGGCTTTTAAGTGGCAAACCTGATTTGTTCCGCCGCAACACTATCTTTTGCATCCGCACCTATTCGGCTTGTCCTTTGGGAGGCAGCAACTTTGACTATTAATATTTCCTTCACTACTCTAAAAATACTTTGATGCTTAGTGGGGCAATAAAAAACTGCCCAAGGCAGTTTTACAGAAAACAAATACAGCAAATTATTAGAATAATAAACAGAATTACAAAGGCAAATACAATTGGCCACCACCATATGGGCCATACGCTGGTTTCCACTTTGGACATCTTGGTTTCCCCCTTTTTTAACAGTATATGTAATTTCATCCAACTTTGTTAAACTTTTGGGGTTTTCAACGCTTTTTTCTTCTAATAGAAGAAAAAAACACCCAAGATAAAAAATAACACGCTCCTCCAAATAAACCAGCAAGTAAACCAGCAAAATTAAGTTCATCGGATAATATGTACTGCAAAACAGTAAAAATCGAGGCAAAGGCTATCGCCCCACATAAACCTTGTTTAATATGGTCTGGCATTTTAAACCCCCTACTAATTCTGTTCCCTTGGCAAAGGTTATTATAAGCAATGGTGTTTTGTCAACCAATACGAGATTTTTTATGTTTATGGGCGCAATTTTGCCAAATCTACCTCTGGTACTAAACCTGCCTGATGAGCCCGGGTTAGCAGTGTTTCTATGGCTTGATAGCCCAGACCTCCTATATTTTCGGTAAACTCGTTCACATAAAGCTTAATGTGCTGCTGTGCCACCTGGTAGGACATCTCCTGGGCATGGTGCATCACATACTGCCGGGAATCTTCCGGATTGGCCCAGGCATGTTTAACCGAGGCTCTAATCCAATTGGCAATGGCTGAAAGATCTAAGGTGCGCCGGGCCACAATGGCACCCAGGGGTATTGGCAGTTTAGTGTCATCCTCCCACCAGCGGCCTAGGTCCACCAACCGGCTAAGGCGGTAATTACGGTAAGTAAAGCGGGCCTCGTGAATGACAAGGCCGGCATCCACCGCTTTGTCCCGTACCGCAGGCATTATTTCATGAAAGGGCATCACTACAATTTCACCCACTCCCCCCGGAACCTCTTGGGCCACCCACAACCGAAAGAGTAGGTAAGCAGTCGACCGTTCACTGGGCACCGCCACCCTTTTGTTAGCCAATACCGTCGGGTCAGATATTTTGTCGGCCGTTAAAACCAACGGGCCACAACCCCTGCCCATTGCACCCCCACAGGGCAACAGTGCGTACCGATCTAACACCCAGGGTAAAGCGGCATAGGAAATCTTCACCACATCCGGCCCCTTGGATCCCGATGCCAAGGTGTTGGTAATATCGATATCGGCATAGGTAACATCAAGCTGTGGTGCACCCGGTATCAGTTGGTGTACCCAGGCATGAAATACAAATGTATCGTTGGGACAGGGTGAAAAGGCTATTTTCATGGCAGCACCTCCAATAACACTGAACAGGCCTTTGTCAGCATTTCTAAAGATTCTTTTATACGCCAGGCGCTGCGATCCCTGGGGCCCACCAGGTTTGAGATGGCCCGAATCTCTATGACCGGAATATTTTTGTTATGGGCTGCCAAGGCCACCCCGTAGCCCTCCATGGCCTCGGCCACGGCACCGGGCACCCGTTCAATGATTTCTGCAGCGCTTTCAGCGGTTCCGGTGACGGTGGACACCGTCAACACCGGGCCGGTGTTAACCGGCAGTTTGGCCCTCTGCAGCCCTTGACTGACTTGTTTAGCCACAGCGGCATCCACGGCAATGCGGCTTGAACCAAAACCCAGTTGGTCTATACTGCAAAAGCCCTGGGGGGTCTCTGCCCCTAAATCGGCGGCCACAATTTCGCTGGCAACCGCCAGCGAACCCACCTCAGCCCGGCCTGAAAAGCCGCCGCCAATGCCGGCACTGACCACCAGGCGGTATTGTTTTGCGGCCAGCTGGCTGGCAGTGGCTGCAGCAGCAGCCGCCGGGCCAACCCCAGACACCGCCACATCAAAGTTTTCATCATTGTTTAGCCCCTGCAGCACCGCATCTCTCTCCACCGGCACAGCGGTGACAATAAGTATACTCATCTTTCGCGCCCCCTCAATTCCACAGCCGCAATACTACTGTTTATTAAAGGTCACCTTAATATTTATTATCTCTGCCTTAGTACCAAGCCTAATCACCGGACCCCAGGTGTTGACACCGGAGGTCACAATCACATGTAGCTTATCTTTTATTAAATGGCCCCTGTCTATTTCAAACATCCTTTGGGTTATCAGATGATTGGGAAATAGCTGACCCCCATGGGTATGTCCGGATAAATGTAAGTCCACACCGTTTTCCTGGGACTCCTTTAAAAATAAAGGCTGGTGGTCTATTAAAATAATTGGTAGTTTTTTATCAAAATCCTTCATCAAAGAGCTTAAATTCTTCCGCCCCGCACCATGCATTTGCCCCACCGTCAGATCATCCCTGCCCACAATGTAAAAACTATCCTGCACTTTGACGTACTCATCCCGCAGCATTTTTACATTGCCGCCTTCAATGGCTGACATAAGGTCATTTATGTCAGCGCTGTTATAGTATTCATGGTTGCCCGGCACACCGTAAACCCCGTATTTAGATTGTATCTTTTGCAGGGTCTTGTCCATTTGCTGCTCTTTAAAATAGTTAAGGTCGGTGTCGACAAGGTCGCCTGCCAAAAGTACCAGATCCGGTTCACTTTCATTTATTTTCGCAACTATTTTCTCCAGTCGCCTCTTATTATTGATATGGTCTAGGTGCAGGTCGGCAACTAAAACTATCTTCAGTTCCTCAAAATTGCCTGCTTCTTTATTAATTACCACATCATAGGGCACCCTTTCAATATTTCTGGCGTTCCAAAGACCGCAGGCAAGCAGCAAGCCAAGCACAATTAACAGGCCGACAGTTACCCCGTGGGGGTTTTGTAAGGCCGGCGGCAAAAAGTTAAAGTACGAGTTCAGTAATTTAATCAACAATATGCCTAATAGAAGCAAAGATAAATAAAAGAGTATTGATAACCAGAAACCGCCAACCCAACTTAATAGGCTGTTGATGCCATGGGGCAAATACCTATTAAGCAGTTTAAGTAAAATATAGGACCAGGCCACAAACCAAAAAAGCAACCAAAATACTTTCTCATTTAGATGTGGAATGTAGCTAAATAAATATTCCCAACAGGTTCTTCCGATAAAGTAGTTAATAACACCGTAAACTATAAAAACGCCTACTATAATAAGGTTTGTCAAAAGGGTATTATTCATTTCTTACCTCTTATTAATAAATTGCCGTGAAAGATCAACAATAATATAATACACTAATTTTTCCAACAATGTATAGGGTTAAATCACCCCTTGTGAACACAAATCTGCCAACTGGCACTTATTGCGATCCTGTGTTAACATTAAGATTGGCTTTATTTTTATAAGTTTTATTTTTATGGAAGGAAGTTGTACCGGATGAAACGCAGCTTTATCTTTTATGTGGTGGGAATTATCCTTTTAACCTTGGGTATCGTATTAACCATTCAGGCAGATCTGGGCACTTCACCCTTTGATGCTTTGCTGGTGGGCTTGTTTATCACCCTTGGTTTTACAATAGGCAGTTGGGAAATAATTGTGGGCCTCACCATGGTGATATTTAATGCCATTGCCATGCGTAAAGGTCTGGAATACTGGGCCCTGGTGACCTCCTTAATTACCGGTGCAGGCATTGATTTGTGGATGTTTTTGTTGGGTGGGCTAATTCAACCGGGCACCTTAATTATGCAGGTGGTCTGCTTTGGGGCCGGTATGGTAATCTCCGGTCTGGGCATAGCCATTTACCTGCATTCTGACTTTGCCCCCAACCCCATAGATCGCACCATGCTGGTAGTTAGTAAGTTAACTAATTTTAACCTGGGTATTTCCCGGGCCCTAATTAACATAGTGCTGGTTATCCTTGCCTTTTTATTTGCCGGGCCCATAGGCATTGGCACACTGGTGGTGGCGGTATTCAGCGGCTACATTATTAAGTTCTTCATACCTTACATCGATCGGATTGAGGGGCACTTTACAAAAAAAGAAGAGTGCACCTCTTCTTGATATCCGTAAAATTGACATGCCGGGGGACGCAGTCACCGCCCCCGGTAAACACCTAAAACTATTTTATCCTATACACCCGAAAGCCGTAATCTATGTCGGCACCTGTTTCTTCCCTTATCTTTTGGGCCGCCCTTCTTATTCTTTCTTTTCCTATTTCACAAATATTGGTGTAGCCGTTTTTATAGGCCACTGTATGCGCGCCGCATTTTTCCGGCAATTGCACCATGATATATTTTCGGCTGCCGCCGTCCAAGGCATTTAGCAGCATCACTGCGTGGGCGGCGGTGGCAGAGCCTGAAAAGAAATCAAGTAACCATAAATTTTTATCTCTCACAGAGGCTATAAGCTTGGTAATTAGCTTTACCGGTTTGGGGTAATCCATTAAACCCTGGACCTGGAACAGTATTCGCTGTTCTTCATCGGCATCTTCGTTGGAACCCCACCCCGAGGCAAATAAATTGTCCAGGTTAATATCTTGGTGGCTCATTTCCTCATCACTGCCCACCCTGGGCAGCAAGTCCTTGAGCTGTTTTTGCCGGGGCTTATTGACTATTCGGCGAATGTAGAGATCCCTGGTGATATAAAGCTCATTTTTTTGGGCAAATTGCTCCATTAAAGACTGTGTATAGCGCCAGTTGCCTTCAATAAGCACATCTTCAGCCAGTTTGCCGTCTTTAATTACTAAATCAGAATGCAGCACAATGCTCATGGTGGTATCAGAAATTACCGTTCCTGTGGGCAGGAAATAGTTTTTTTCTTTATACTTGCTGGCTATCCCCTTTGGTATTTTGCGTATTTCCCTTTTGTTCTGGGCATTGATGCAGGGATAGGTTTCCGGTCTTTTATTAATTTCACCGATTAAGCCTTCAAACCGCCCCTTATTTTTACAGTAAACCAGCAGGTATTCTTTAACATTGGTAATGCTTTTACGTAAGAAGGAGCCTTTTTTCTTCTTTTCCCACACTAAAATAGCGACAAAGTTTTCTTCCTTAAATATTTCATCGCAGATAATTTTTAAGTTGGCAATTTCGTTGTCGTCGATACTGATAAAAATAACACCGTCTTCGGTCAGCAGCTGCCGGGCCAATATAAGTCTGGGATAGATTAAATTGAGCCAGTGGCTGTGGTTATCCCTTTGCTGTTTAAAGTTGTTTTTATACACAAAGTCCTTAACATTGTTATAGGGGGGGTCGATGTAAATGCACTTTATTTTGTTGGCATAGGACTGCCGCAATAGCTTTAGTGCCTCAAGGTTGTCTCCTTCAATGTAAAGGTTTTCGGTGGTGGCCCAATGGCTGCTGTCCTCCTTTACCGGATACATCTTCTTACCTGTGGGGCTGTGTGCCGCCAGTAAGGCCTCTTCTTTACCGGGCCAGATTAGTTGGTAACTTGCTTCATTTCCTTTATTCATAATTTCCCCTTTATGCAATCAGTAATTGTAAAATCTATTAAACAAATAACCGGGCAGCACTTTGTAACAGCTGTTTGGTATATGCCCTTTGGGGCTTAGAGGTGATATCTGCCGCCCTGCCCTCTTCTACTATTTTACCTTGGTGCATCACTGCAATGCGGTCGCTGACCTTTCTGGCCAGGGCCAAGTCGTGGGTGATAAAGAGTATGGCCAAGCCGTACTTTTCTTGTAAACTGAGCAGTAACTTTAACACCTTAGCCTGTACACTGGCATCCAATGCCGAGGTAGGTTCATCGGCTATTAACATTTTGGGCTTGACAGCCAGGGCCCGGGCAATGGTCAGCCGCTGTATTTCGCCACCGCTTAAATGGTGGGGGTAGGTATGTAAAAACTCTTCTTCTGTGGGCAGTTCCACCTCTTGTAAACACTGTTTTACCCGGGCCAGCCGTTCCGGGGCAGTGCCCACCTTCTGCACATCCAAGGGCTCCCTTACCGCATCAACCACCATACTGCGGTGATTGATGGCATCCAGGGGGTGCTGAAAAATCATTTGTACCCTCTGATAAAATCCCCGGTCCCTTTTCTTTATTTCTTCACCCTCTAACAAAATCCGGCCCCGGTTGGGTTTTTCCAAGCCCATTACCGTGTATGCCAGGGTGCTTTTACCGGAGCCGCTGGCACCCACCAAGCCCAGTGTTTCCCCTTCGTATAAGGTTAAGTCCACACCATTTAGTGCCGCAACTCTACCATAGTGTTTTGTTAATCCCTGCACCTGCAGCAAGGGAACCACACCGCCCCGGTGGCAGGCCAGCATACCCTTACCCACCGGCACCAGCGGGGGTATTTCCGTGAAACAAGGGGCCACCGTCTGGGTGCAGCGGTTGCTAAAACAACAGCCCCCTGTTTCTTTTATCATTTGCCCTTTAATGCCCACCAGATCCTTTGTGGTATCCATATTGGGATAGCAGCGTATCAAACCCCGTGTGTAGGGGTGCCTGGGCTCTTTAAACACAAGCTCTGCCGGCCCTGCCTCCACTATGACACCGTTATAGAGCACCAGCACCCAATGGGCCACCATGGCAGCGGCAGAAAGATCATGGGTAACCAGCAAGAAAGATTTTTTACCCTTCAAACGGCACAGCTGGGCCAGTATTTGCCCTTTGGTCACTGCATCCAGCGAGGCGGTGGGTTCATCCATTATCACCAGCCGGGGCTTGTTGGCCAGGGCCATGGCAAGGCTGACCCGCTGTTTTTCCCCGCCGCTCAACATATGTGGGTAATGCCGGTGTTTATCTTCGTCTAATCCGGCCTCAATAAGCAGCCGCCGGGCATGTAAAAAGGCCTCATCCCGCATCATTAGCCGGTGGGCTATCACCGGTTCAGCCACCTGGTCAATGACCGGCAGCACCGGGTTTAGGGAATTCCACATATTTTGAAAGACAAATGATATTTTATTCCAGCGCAACTGCCGCATCTCTTGTTCACTGAGGGATAATATATTTTGACCGTTAAACAGTATTTGGCCCGTCACCTGTGCCCCTTCGGTTAAGCGGCCAATGGCCAAGGCCAAGGACGTTTTACCGGCACCGGATTCGCCAATCACCGCAACTGCCTGGCCCGGTGCAATGTTAAAACTGATCTTATTTAGTACCTGTTTTTTGTGATAACGCAGTGATAAATCTTTTACCTGCAGCATGTTATACTTCACGCCCCTGCACACCTAAAGGACGGTCCAATACCGCTTCCATCCCGTAGGCAAGATATGTAATGGCCAACACGGTAACAGAAAGGGCGGCACAGGCAGGCAGCAGCCACCACTTCCAAACACCTAAATAACTAAAGTTCACAGCCTGGTAAATAATGCTCCCCCAGCTGATTAAGCCCGGGGATGTGATGCCTAAAAAAGACAGGCCGGCCTCGGTAAGAACGGCCCGTCTGGCCCCTTGAATAAAGCCCGCCGCCGCCACCGGTCCCAAATCGGGCAAAAGGTGTTTAATAAATACCGCCAAAGGGCCGGAGCCAAAGGTATAGGCCGCATAAACATGGGTACGCTCCTTTAGGGTGAGCACCTGGGCGCGTACTATTCTGGCCCCGGCAGGCCAGCCCACCGCCACCAGCAGCAAAATTAATGAGGGTATGCCCGGCCTTAAGTAGGCAGCGGCCAAGATTATAATCAGCACCGGGGGAATAGACAGCATGGCATCGGTGATGCGCATAAACACAGTATCACACCGGCCCCCCACCATGGCAGTGGCACTGCCCAGTACAAGCGCCGTCAGGGTTGATAGCAGCGCCACCCCAAAGGCCACCGCCATGGAGGTGCGCGCCCCGTAAACAAGCTGACTAAAGATATCCTGGCCCACATCGTTGGTGCCCAGCCAGTGCCGCTCACAAGGAGCCTGCAGCACATGGCCGGAATATTGCCAAGGGTCATGGGGCACCAGGTGGGGGCCCAGCAATGCCGCCAAGAGCACCGTCCCCAACAGTGCCATCCCCAGCCGGGCGGCCTTGTTATTGATAAATAATTTTAGGTAATTAAGGTGCATAGACAACCCTCGGGTCTAATTTAGTATAAATAATATCTAATAAAAAACTGACGGTGAGCACCGACAGGGTCACCACCAAAAAAACTCCCTGTATTATGGGATAGTCCCTGGCCATAAGGGCGGTATGCATTAACAGGCCTATTCCGGGATAGGAAAAAATCACTTCCACGAATAACACGCCGGTGGCCAGCCGGCCCAGGCGCATGCCGGTGCCGGTAACCACCGGCAGCAAAGCGTTCCGTCCGGCGTGACGGTAGCGCACCAGCCGGGGGGAAAGCCCCTTGGCCCGGGCAGTAAGTAAAAAGGGCGCCTTTAACACCGTAACCATGGTGTTGCGGGTGAGCATAAAGGTGCCTGTTAAACCGGCAATGGTTAAGGTGGCCAGGGGCAGGGCCAAATGATGCAGCACATCGAGCACCAGGGCCAGGCCGCTAAGCCCTCCGTAGGGAGTAACTGCCCCTGCCAGGGGAAACCAGCCCAGGGTCAGCCCAAAGACCAGCAGCAGTAAGGTGCCCACCACAAAATCGGGCATGCCGCTTAAAAGCATCACCCCGGTGAGCAGGGTCATATCCTTTTTTCCGGCCCGGTTCCACCCCGACTCCACACCCAGTATAAAGCCAATTGCGGTGGAAAGTATTAAGGCTCCCCCGGCCAACAGCAGGGTCCAGGGCAGAAAACTAAGGAGTACCTCGCTGACCGGGGCTTGATAATAAAAGGAGTAGCCCAAATCCCCTTTGGCCAGGTTGCCAATATAGGTAATAAACTGGCCTGCCAGGGGCTGGTCCAGTGCAAAACGCTGTGTAAGCTCTGCCTTTAGTTGGCTGTTGCCTTGCACATGTACCTCCGGGCCATAAATGGCTGTTATGGGGTCGCCGGGCAATAATCTGGGCAGTAAAAAGTTTATGCCCAAAATGAACAGCAGTGCAATTAGATAGTTGATGACAATGACACCCCTGATTAAAGTTTACTTTCTATAAAAGCCATTTTGTTTAACGGCAGCGGCACGCCAACAGCTATACCGCCTTTGGTATAGTATAAAGGCAAACTGCCGTCATGGGCAAAATACCAGCGCGGATAATATAAACTTAAAGCGGGAACTTCTTCGGCGTAAATGCTTTGGGCCCGGTTAATTAACTCCCTTCGTTTTTCTGCATCCATCTCACCCAGCTGTTGCTGCAGCAACTGCACCAGCTCAGCATTGCCGTCATAGCGGGCACTGTTAAAACCGTCATCTAAAATCAATGTTCTCAACACATCGGGGTCACCGCCCAGGCCGCCGTGACCGGTGACGGCCAAATCAAAATCCCAGTTGTTTATTTTGTTATCCACCGATTTTTGTTCCAAACTCTTTAACTCCGCCTTTATGCCCACTTGAGCCAGTTGGGAAGCTATAATCTCGCCGTCCCGGGCAAAGCGTTGGGATACCAGCAATTCCAAAGTCAGCGGCCGGTGAGGCCCAAAGCCCAGTTCTGCCAACAGTTGCTTTGCCTTAACCCTATCATGGTGATACTGGGTCACTTGGGGGTTGTGCCAGGGGTTGTCCGGCGGCAGCATCCCTGCCAACCCGGCCTGACCATGCCCCCGGGCCACCACCTGTACCAGCTCCTCCCGGTCTATGGCATGGGCCAGCGCCCGGCGAAGCCGGTTCTCGTTAAAAGGCTCCTTGGTATGGTTAATCATCAGCCGATGGTTCCAGTACAAGGGTCCGGATATGACATTGAAGCCCTCATCTGACAGTGGGCCGGTCATTTCCGGCGGAATTTCCGCCGCATTAATTTCCCCCCGGCGCAGGGCTGCCGGCACCACATCCTTGCTCATTTTGACAAATTGCAGATTTTCTATCAGCGGCCGGCCCAGGTAGTAGTTCTCGTTGGCGGTATATAAATAACTGCCGTGCTCCCTACTGTAATCAGCCAGCTTAAAGGGGCCTGTACCCACCAAGGCCTGGGGCTGCTGATAATTCCAAGGGTCAGCAACATCCTGCCAGAGGTGTTCCGGTATTATGGGCAAGGTGCCGGCCACATCTTCTAAAAAAGAAGCCCTTGGTTTTTCCAGCACTATTTTAACATCATATTCATTTATTACCTGCACACCGGCTACATCTGAGATATCTGCAAATACAAAGGGATGTTCTTTAAAATAGTTAAAGGTAAATGCCACATCCTTGGCGGTGAAGGGTTTTCCGTCATGCCAGCTAACACCTGGGCGCAGGGTAAAAAGGTAGGCCTGTTCTTCTGCCATGTATTCCCACTTTTCTGCCAGGGCAGGCACAAATCCCTGGGCATCCTTCCAGATTAGTGTATCAAAAAGTAAACTCATCCGCACATAAGCCGGGCCCCGGGCATATATGCCATGGGGGCTTGGGTAGCCCCAATCACCGGTCTCATCGGCCACTGTGTAGGTGTCAGGCCTGCCGCCACCGCAACCAAACAGAAGGGTGAGCAGCAATAGACATGTAAAAATTTTGAAAAGTCTTTTAGCGGACATATTTAACCACCCTTGAATATGTTGTATAATCTTTTTAATAAGCAGCCCAGCCGGGCAAAATTTCGGAGGTAGTAAAATGCAGCTCTACCCCATTGGAGTAATCCATTCCCCTTATAAAACAAAGGAAGAGGCACCTAAGCAGGGGCGTTTTTCTGATCAGATATTTACGCTGGAGATATTTAATCAATATGTTGACGGGTTGAAGGATATTTCTAACGCCACTCACCTGATTGTGCTTTACTGGCTACATCTGGCAAACCGAGAAAAGCTGCAAACCAAAACTCCCTTTAGTGAAGAAATAAAAGGGGTTTTTGCCTGCCGCTCTCCGTCCCGGCCCAATCCCATTGGGGTAACAATGGTTAAGCTAATTTCAGTTTCAGAAAACAAGCTAAGGGTACAGGGTTTAGATGCCTTAGACGGCAGCCCCCTGTTGGATTTAAAACCCTATTCTCCGGCAATAGATTCTTTACCGGAAGCTAAAATGCTAAATCACCCCCATCCATAATAACCCAATAGTTAAAATATGTAAATGCGCCCATGCCGCTGTTTTTTAATGAAGCAGACAACAAAACACGCCTTGCCGGAAGAGGCAAGGCGTGTTTAATTCACTAATAATTAATATGCACTTGGTTTCCAATCATTTCAACGGTGGCCCCCAATTGTTCAGCCACAAATCTTACCGGCACCATGGTGCGGCCATCTTCAATAAAGGGCACCACGTCTAAAGACTTGTCTTCCCCATTGACCTTGAAGGAATTTTCACCGATATGCATCTGAATAACTTTATCACCCTTGGTGATGCACACCCGGTTTGGTTCCACCCAATCAACGGCGCCACCCAGTTCTTCCGCTACAAATCTCACCGGCGCCACGGTGCGATTGTCTTTGATATAGGGATTTATATCAGTTATCATAATATCACCGTTAACCACTAAAATAAGTTCATCTTCAGCCGCAATCTCTTCAACGATAGCCGTGAGTATTAATTCATTGAGATCCAGACTGTTTTCTTCAGTTAGTTGAGGTGCAGACAGTGATATGTGGGGGTCTATTTCAGCCACTGAATTGATGTTTACCACCACATCCAGCATGGCCATATTGTTAGCGGTTTCATAGGCCTGTACACTGATTTTATCCTTGCCTGTTCCTTGCTTGTCGTCATATTGATATTCTTGCACCCAGGCAAAGTTAACTTCCAGGTTTGACGGAATGTTTTTGTGGCAGACGGTGAAGTTAAGATCGCTGCTCCGGTTCTCCGGCGCACCGTCGGCGGTGATAACAAATTCAACGCTGCCTAAATTCATTTCTTCAGCATCACTGTAACTAACCAGTAAATTAAACTCACTGTTGCCGCCGGGCAGTATGGGAGTCTGATAGTAAAGCTTTTCAATGGTTACGTAAGTGCTGACTTCTCTGATTATTTCTTCCTTGGGCATTCCACTGATACTGTTAATTATTTCTTGCCTCAATTCTTCCTCAGAAACACCCATCTCTTCAAAGGCAGTCCCATTCATTTTCACAAGGATGTCAACAAAACGATTGGTTTCCTTTTCCAATTTTGTCAGCAGGTTAATCAGTGTGTCTTCAAATCCCTGCTGATCCAGTTCAATTATTATATGGCCGCCCTTTATGCTGAAATACTGCTCAGGCACCGCTTCAATCATAAAGAGCATTAATTCAATATATTCCTTAGGCAATGTTTGCTGTTTATAGCTTTGCATTTGCTCCCACATGCTGGTCATTTCTTTGGTGGGTAAATACAAATACTCTGTGCTTGGTTCAAAGGGCATTGGCTGATCCGGAGCAAGGTACTGCTGAACAATATCAAACAATGCTCTTTCAAGAATCAATTTATCCTCTGTGATGTACATGTCAGTGCTGTGTTGTTTACCTAAAAAGTCAGTTAGCAAATTTAATTTCATTGTTTTGTTGGGCTCGTCCAGATAGTAAATAAAGTCTACTTTAGATCCGGTAAAATCAGGCATCCCTTGAGCCAGCGCTCCGGCAAACTTTTCCACCTCAAGGTTGGATTCGCCCCTGGACTTGTTGTAAAACTCAGGGTTAATACCCAGGTCAAACACCTTGATTTTGCCAATTAATGCATCCTTCGCCGATAAGTTCATGGCCCCTGCGCCCATTGCCAAAGCCAGGCACAATACCAGGGTTAGCACCATGATTAGTGGTCTTTTAAATCTCATGCTTTTCCTCCTGTAATTAATTTTTTGTCCATAAGTATTTTAACATAAAAGCTTGTGTTAAACATCACTAATTCACTTGAAAAAATTACTTGGCTTGGGCCAAGGGCTTACCCGGCTAAGATCTATTTATTGCTCAGTCTGCCAATTAATTTGTCTAAATACACCGACTTCATTTGTTTGCTGGCCATAAGCTGCTTTATTGGCGGCAGCTTTAATATTGCTGATAAAATGGCGGCCATTGCCCGGTGGCTTTGAAAAGCTTGGTTATCAAATATCAGCTCTTGCAGTTTGCCCCTCTCTATGGCCATTAGCACCACCCGGTGCACTGAGTTTGCCGGGGTAATTACCCGCCGGCTTCGGCTCTTGAGCGAAATACAGCCCAAGGAACAATTCCTTACACATACACCGCAGCCCAGACAAATGTTTTCGTCCACCCGGGCTTTTTTCGTTCTTTTCCCAGCCACACTAATTTCTTCTATATTAATGGCATTTATGGGGCACACCTGGGCGCATTTGCCACACCCGGTGCAGCTCTTATTATTGATATGGGGCAAAAAGTTTGTGGTGTGCACCGGCTGCAGCATGCCAAATTTTTTAGCCACCACCAGGGCTTCACAACAGCAGCCGCAACAGTTGCAAATAAAACTTACATCGTGTCGCACGTTCTCTCCGCATTGCACCAAATTGTTTTCATAGGCCATATGCAGCAACTCTAAGCCCTCGGACGCATCCACCCGCCGGGCAAACTGATGCCTAATAAGGGAATGGGCTGTATTGTTAAAGGTCATGCAAATGTCCATGGGGGCATTGCATGCCGTACCCAAATGTTCTTTTTTATGCCTGCAGTAGCACATGCTTATACCGATATGTTTGGCGGTCTTAATCACATGGCTGGCCCGTTCGTAATCTAACACATGGATGGCATTTTCATTGGTTAAGACCCGCTCTTGCACAAATACCCTGCCCAAGCGGGTTTCACTGCCAAAGAACAAATCCTTAATAAAGTCTTCTTCCTCATTTAGATATTGATAAAAGAGCTGACTTAACAGCTTCTGGTCAATATCCCCCCTGGTTCTCATCAAGGCAAATTCAAAAAAGCCGGCCATGGGGGGCGGCAGTATATATTTAGTGGTGCCCTTATAATCGGCATCCAATAGAATTGCCCTGGAGGTCAATTGCTCTAATATTTGCTGGGCTTCTTTCTCGCTCATTTTCCATATTCTAGCTGCCTTTTTGGCACTAAAGGGCTTGATGGGTAATTGGGCCACCAACTGGGCCTCTTTTTCGGTAAATAAAACGGCCAGTATTTTATACAATGTTTCGGAGGGGGGTGCCCCTTGGGGAAATCTGTTTAATCTTTCCTGCAGCTTTTTATAGCTGGCCCTAGCGGTATGGTGAGCCATGGTCAGTATCCTTTCTTTTGGTTTTATTCCATTATATACCATAAATCCTCTTTTACAAAAAGTAGGGCCGGGCTTTTATCTTAATTTATTTTCTGACCAACCGATTAATAATGTATTTGCCAAAGGGCCCCTTTATTGACGGCATTAAATAGGCGTTCACCAGCAACTCTATGGACTTTATTATTCTAACCTCTAAAGGTTTTCTGAACATGTATATCACCCACCTTTATCTGTGATTATTCTTATAGTATTAAAGGGGGGCAATATATGTTCAGGCCCTTTACTTATTTATTTGAGTTTTAATTTTGCCAGGGCGTCGGCCAAAGCAGTGTTTATTGGCTCATCCTCAATCTTTTGCTGCCGCTGAAGGAATTTCTGCACATCTCTTTTGGACACATTACTCTTTTCATTTTTCCTTCTGTCGTTAAAGGCGGTTAATTTCTCACGATAGCCGCAGCCGCAGACAAATATTTGTCCCTCACCTTGGCCGTACAGTTCCAGCATTTTACGGCAGTTTGGGCACCTGGCCTTGGTGGTTTTACTGACGCCTTCTCTGTGACCACAGTCCCTATCCTGGCAGACCAGCATTTTGCCCCTTTTGCCCTTCACCTCTAATAAAAACTTGCCGCAGATCGGGCACCTATTGCCGGTTAGGTTATCATGTTTAAATTTTCCCTCACTGTTTTTAATTTCATTGACGGCGGCTTTGGCATAGGCCTTCATGTCATTTATAAATTTGTTTTTGTTCAGGGCTCCCTTCGAGATAGCTTCCAGCCTTTGCTCCCATTGGGCAGTCAGGGCCGGAGACTTCAAATCCTCTGGCACCAGTTCTAATAGCTGCCTTCCCTTGGAAGTAATATAAATATGCTTGCCTTGTTTTTCAATTAAAAAGTTATTAAAGAGCTTATCAATAATATCGGCCCTGGTGGCCACCGTGCCTAAACCCCCGGTTTTACCAAGGGTTTTAATAAGGTCTTTACTTTCACCGGCCATATACTGAACCGGATTTTCCATGGCAGCCAGTAAACTTCCTTCGGTGAAGGGCTCCGGCGGCTTAGTCTCACCCGTGGTTTGCGATACCGATAATACCTTTAAGCTGTCCCCTTTTTTCACAGGGGGCAGCAATTCTTCTGAAATTCCGTCCCCATCATCTTCTTCAAAGTTGTAGTCGTATACTTCCTTCCAACCTTGGGCCAGTACAGTTTTACCCCGGCAGACAAAGTTCTCATGGCCTATGACTGCCCTAACGGTAGTTTGCTGATACTCAAAGGGCGGAAAAAACACCGCCAAAAACCTTTTTACAACTAAGTCATAAATCTTTCTTTCCCTGTCGTCTAAGTTATCCAAATATGTCCCTTGTTCAGTGGGAATAATGGCATGGTGGTCTGATACCTTGCTGTTATCAACGAAGTGCCTGCCTGCCTTAAGAGTGTTTTTCAGCACTTGGTTAGCCAGTTTAGCGTACCCCATATGGGCACAAGCCTCAACCCGATCCCTTAGGGTGTCCACCATATCAGTGGAAATATATCTGGAATCTGTGCGGGGGTAAGTCAACAACTTGTGCTGTTCGTACAGCCGCTGCATTATCGACAGCGTTTCCTTTGCCGAGTAGCCAAAAAATTTATTGGCATCCCGCTGCAGGGTGGTTAGGTCGTATAAGTGCGGCGGGTGGATTTTTTTATTCACCTTATCCACCGCGGTAACTTGGGCATTTTTATTGCTCAGGGTATTTAAAATTTCCTGACACTTATGCTGATCAAAAATTCTTGTATCCTTTGTTTTGCTGTGCTGCCAAACCAGCTTGAGTTTGTCTGTGACAGCAACAAGGCCGTAATACTGCCGCGGCTTAAAATTTTTAATTTCTTCATCTCTTTTTAATACCATGGCCAGGGTAGGCGTCTGCACCCTGCCGCATGAAAGCTGGGCATTATATTTACAGGTCAGCGCCCTGGTGGCGTTAATCCCTACCAACCAGTCAGCTTCAGACCGAGCCACAGCAGAGGCATATAGGTTTTCATAATCTTTACCGTCCCTTAAGTTGTTAAAACCATCAACTATGGCCTTGTCGGTAACCGAAGAAATCCACAGCCTCTTAATGGGTTTTTTCACCCTGGCCTTTTCAATAATCCACCGGGCCACCAGTTCCCCTTCCCTGCCCGCATCGGTGGCTATCACAATATCTTTCACGTCTTTGCGGTTCATTTGGCTGCTTACGGTTTTAAACTGCTTACCGCTTTGTTTAATAACCACCAATTTAAAATACGGTGGGATTATGGGCAGGTCTTCCATGCGCCAAGAACTGTATTTTGCATCATAGGCCTCCGGATCAGCCAGCGTCACCAGATGGCCCAAGGCCCAGGTAACAATATATTTTTGTCCCTCTAAGTAGCCGTTTCCTTTCTGATTGCACCTCAGTACCCTGGCTATATCCCTGGCCACCGATGGTTTTTCAGCTAGTACCAGTGTTTTTCTCATTTTATGGACCCCTTCTGAATTGTGCTATTTTTTTCTTCCTTTAACAAGTTAGTATAACACATTTTTCTCAACCTAAAATAAGCGCCTCTAAATTAGCCAATAATTTCCTAGTAACTTAGAATGGCAAAGTGTCAATAATAAATAATAAAATTAAAAGACTATTAGGGAGGACGTAAAAGCTAATGCAAGGAACTGTAAAGTGGTTTAATGCCGCAAAGGGGTTTGGGTTTATTGAAAGCAGCGAAGGTGAAGATATTTTCGTTCATTTCTCAGCAATACAGGTGGATGGATTTAAAACTCTGGAAGAGGGACAAAGGGTTGAGTTTGATATTGTTGAGGGCAGTCGCGGTTACCAGGCAGCCAACGTGGTTCCGCTGTAAGATAAATATATAAAATATAGAGGGTGCCCCAGGGCCTTAAATTGAGCCGGGGCACCTTCTTTTCCCTCTTAAATTTTACCGCCCTTGGAAAGGCGATCATCCCTTTAGAAGGTCCACATTAACTAAGTTTGGTGGAGTCTTGCCTGCCAGCGCCTGCAATAAATTTTCGGCTGCCAAATTAGCCATGGTCATTCTTGTTTTTTTACTGGCACTGCCAATGTGCGGAAGGGCAACTACATTGGGCAGTGAAAGCAAAGGATTATCCAAGGGAACCGGTTCTTCTTCAAAAACGTCTAAACCGGCAGCCCAGATTTCGCCCTTTACTAGGGCATTATACAAAGCCTTTTCATTAACAATTCCACCCCGGGCAGTATTTATGAGAACGGCTGTTTTTTTCATTAAGGATAATTCACGTTTGCCGATTAAATTTACCGTTTCCGGTGTAAAGGGCGTCATTATAACCACAAAATCTGATTCCTTCAGCAATACATCCAAGTCAACATATTCTGCATTCAGTTCTTTTTCCACAGCCGGTTTCCGGTTTCGATTATGATAAATTATCCTCATATCAAAGCCCTTGGCTCTTTTTGCAAGTGCTTCCCCAATGCGCCCCATACCGATAATTCCAAGGGTGGCACCGTATACATCCTGGCCGGTAAGCAGCATCGGAGACCAAGTTTTCCATTTACCCTCACGCAGGAAGTCCGATGATTCTACCAATCTGCGGGCAGTTGCCAGCAACAGGGCAAAGGTTAAGTCAGCGGTGGTTTCTGTTAACACACCGGGCGTATTTGTTACCATGATGCCCCTGGCAGTGGCAGCCTTTAAGTCAATATTGTTAAAGCCAACGGCCATATTGCTGATTACCTTTAGATTTTTGGCCTTGCTGATCAAGGCCTCATCAATATTGTCCGTCAACAGGCTGTATATGCCGTCCACTTCAACAACGGCCTTTTCCAACACCTCATATGGAACCGGAAGGTCTTCCTGCTCCCATAGGGCCACCTCACAGACTTCACTGATTAAAGCCAAGGTTTCATCGGGAATTTTTCTGGTGATATAAACTTTTGGTTTCAAAAAAGTCACATCCTTTTTATATATTGTGGACTTGTTTTATGCTTCAATGTTCACCACGGACCCGCCCCATCCCTATCCAGTATAGCCCATAATACAAATACGGGCACTTCTCCATTACCGGTAATCACCCTTCCACCTGGGGGCTTGTTATATTTATCACACCGCTTCACTGCTAATTACAAAAGTAGTTAATTTTTCCATTTGATAACCCCCAACCCTTTACTTCTCTAATTTACCGGGTTATAATATATATAATAACACTTTTCCAATAAGTATATATCTTTTTGGGCGACTACCTCTTTATATTTTGAGGTAGTCGCATTTATATACTTTATTGGTACGGCAACAGTATTAAGAAAGGATTGGTAGTATGCCCAGAACTATATATATCACTAACGCTGATAAAGAGAAGTTACAAAAGCTGATTGACGAGGAAAAGGAATTTAATCCCAGTAGCAGAGAATTTATTCACAATCTGGAAAAGGAATTAAATTCAGCCAAGGTGGTGTCTTCTAAGGAGGTTCCCCCCGATGTCATAACGATGAATTCAAAAATCTTATTAAAAGATTTAGATACCGATGAAGAAATGACCTATACACTGGTTTACCCTGCAGACGCAGACCTATTGGAAGACAAAATTTCAGTTTTGGCACCGGTGGGCACAGCACTTCTCGGCTACAAAGAAGGAGATATAATTGACTGGCCGGTCCCCAGCGGCATGGCAAGGTTAAAGATCGAAAAGATTCTTTACCAACCGGAGGCCGCCGGTGATTATCAATTGTAGAAGGCGAGGCTGCTAGGCCCCGCCTTTTGTCTTTATCTTAAAAGTTACGGTAAACATATTGAAAGTTATTGAAAAATGTTTTATAATGAATCCGTTTGTTATTTTTTAATAAGTGACGGGATGTGATAGTGTGAAAAATTACGATGTAATAGTAGTTGGTGCTGGTCCCGCCGGTATTTTTACATGTTATGAGTTGATCTTAAAGTCCCCTGGAGTAAAGGTACTGTTAATAGATAAGGGAAGGGATATCCATAAACGGGTATGCCCCATTTTGCAAAAGAAAACTGCCAAATGCCCACCGGCAACCACAAAGAAAGACCATGCCGGATGTGAACCGGCGTGTTCAATAACCAACGGTTTTGGCGGAGCCGGTGCTTATTCTGACGGAAAGTTTAATATCACCACTGAATTTGGTGGCTGGATGACTGACTATTTACCCCCATCAGAGGTTTTACAATTAATTAAGTATGTGGACCAAATTAATATAAAACACGGGGCCACCTCCACAGCCTCTGACCCCACCACCCGTGCGGTGAAGGACATTGAGAAAAGGGGCTTAGGCGTAGGCTTAAAACTATTGCGGGCCCAGGTAAGACACTTGGGTACTGAGCAAAACCTAGAGATTTTGAAGAGCATTTTTAACTACCTGCAGAACAAGGTCGATATGCTCTTTGAGAGAGAAGTGGCCGACATCCTCATCAAAACAGAGGGTGATAAAAAAATCGCCGCCGGCGTGATATTACAAAACGGGGAGCAGTACTACGCCGACAAAGTTGTGCTGGTGCCGGGCCGGGATGGCAACGAGTGGATTACCAAGATATTTAACAAATGCAACATTGAGATTACCAATAACCAGGTGGATGTGGGTGTCCGTGTAGAAACCCTGGACACCATTATGGAAGAAATTAATGAGCATTTATATGAAGGTAAGTTTATCTACCGCTCATCCACCGGCATTACGGTTAGAACCTTTTGCAGTAACCCATCCGGACATGTGGTAATTGAAAACCACAGCGGGGTAATGCTGGCCAATGGCCATGCTTATAAAGATAAAAAACTGGCCAGTGATAAAACCAACTTTGCCTTGCTGGTGAGCCATAAATTCTCTTATCCCTTTAATAAGCCAATTGAATACGCCAAATCAATTTCCAGATTGGCTAACGATCTGTCCAACGGAAGCGTATTGTTACAGAGATTCGGCGACATTTTAAAGGGCCGCAGATCCACAGAAAAGCGGATTAGGGAAGGATTTATCGAGCCCACACTGAAGGAAGCGGTGCCGGGCAACCTGGCATTGGTACTGCCCTACAACACAATGTTAAGCATCATAGAAATGATTAAAGCCCTTGATGCAGTAACACCGGGTATTGCATCGGACCACACCCTGCTCTACGGTGTGGAGGCTAAGTTCTACTCTGCCCGCCCCAAACTGAACAAGAATTTCGAAACAGAAGTGGTGGGCTTATACGCAGGCGGCGACGGGGCCGGTATCACCAGAGGTCTGGCACAGGCCGGAGCCTGCGGTGTAGTAATAGCCCGGGATATTGCCAAAAAGCTCAGTTAGTTAATTATTGACCGCCAGACATGGCTGAACAGTAACCCCCAGGATATCACCTGGGGGTTTTGATATTTTAAATAATTTAATTAATATAAGTTTGCTAAATTATCTTACTAGCGCAACTATTAGTGAATGTGTTTACTTTCACCCGCCTTTGCTATAACATGATATGTAGACAAACATAAAATCATTAAGGGAGGTAATGGCATGGCTAATAAATGCGGTTTGTGGTACCCTGTGCAGATGCTGCCAAAGAGAAAAGAAACTCCTGCCAAAGACACCAATAAATCAGGAAAGTGGCGTCCCGTACAAATGCTGGGACCTAAAAAATAAAGAAAGGCTAACTTATAAAGAAACACCTCAATTGAAGCTATTGAGGTGTTTCTTTTAAGCTATTGTTTTGAAAGTGGCCGGCTGTTGTTAAGCGACCTTTTAAACCGAAAGTAAAAGGTAGTGCCCTTTTCACCGCTGTCCACATCAATTTTAGCATCATGTCTGCTGGCAATACCATAGCAAATGGAAAGGCCCAGCCCGGTGCCGTTTTCCTTGGTGGTCAAAAACGGCGAGCCCAGTTTATTTAGCACCTTAGGATCAATACCCTTACCCTCGTCTTGCACTGCCAATACAACATGGTCGCTGTCCGCATAGGTCCTAATGGTTAACTTGCCCCCCGCCTCCATTGCTTCTAAGCCGTTACGGCAAAGATTTAATATAACCTGGCGTATTTCGTTACTGTTAAGCATTAAATGGGGCACCTTTCCCAATTCAACATTAATATATTTGCCCATACCCAGGGCATCGGCTTGAATTAATGGGGTTAGGGCCTGCAAGATGTCATTAATGTTCCGTAACTTCATACAAGAGCCCTTATCCTTTTTGCCTAAGGTTAAAAACTCAGTGATGATTGAGTTGGCCCGGTCTAACTCCTCAATCATCATATCAAAGTAATTTGCGTACTGTCTGCACCCTTCCTTTTCCGCAAGTATTTGTAAAAAACCGCGTACAGTGGCAATGGGGTTTCTCACCTCATGACTGATGCCGGCAGCCATTTCACCCACCAGGTTTAATTTCTCTAAACGGCTTATTTCCTCTTCTATACGCACCCTTTCGGTAATGTCGTTGTGGATAACCAGCACCGCCACAGCCTTGCCCTGGTCATCCCGTTGTACCACCGAGCGAGTGGCCACCACCAGCCTTCTCCCGTCCCGGGTTGTATTAATAACCTCACCTTCCCAGTAACCACGGCTAAACAACTCTTTCATTATTTCTTTTTTCTCCCTGGGAAATTGAGTCTTTAACAGCCGGTGAGAGTTTTTTCCGAGTACCTCTTCCTTACTCCAGCCGTAACGTTTTTCGGCCCCCCGGTTCCAAAAAATGATGTTATCGTTCACATCGCGCACTATTATACTGTCGTGGGCCAAGTCCAATAACTGGGCCTGCTCTTCCAATTTGGCCTTTTGCAGGCGCAAGTTGTTTTCCACCTGTTTGCGTTGGGTGATATCCTGTACTTGGGCAATGGTATATAAAGGCCGGCCATTTTCATCGCGGATTAATGACACACTTAAGAGCACCCAGATCACATGCCCTTTTTTATGAATGTAGCGTTTTTCCAACTGATAACTATTTATCTTTCCCTCAAGCATTTGCCGCTTTTTGTGCTCATCGGCGGCGATGTCCTCAGGGTGGGTATAGTCGTAATACTTTAGGTTTTTCAACTCTTGGGCCGAGTAGCCCAACAATTGACAGTAGTAGTCATTAACCTCCAATTGACGCCCCTCTAAATCATTCATTGAAATACCGATGGCCGCCTCTTCAAAGATTGCTCGGTACTTTTTCTCCTCTTCTTCAGCCCTTCTTAGTTTTTCGCGCAATTCTTTAATTTCATTGCCTAGCAACGCCGCATTCATCTCCGCCATACTCATTTTTACCCCCAACGACACAAATTAAATTTTGGCTATAAAAATTAAACGTGTTTTTCCGTTTTCCTGCAAACCGCTTTTATTTAATTTAAGGTGGTCCCCTTAAAAATCACAAAAGCAGGCACACAACACCTGCTTTAATCTTTAAGTTCATGCAAAATTTTTTCATATGCTTGGTAGGCATGTTGACCAAAGGCTACCAAAGTAACCTCTTCAATCTCCTTATTGCCCTCTAAAAAATTTTTTATTTCGGTCACTGCAATTTGGCAAGCCCGCTCCAGGGGGAACTTATACACCCCGGTACTAATGGCCGGAAAAGCTATGGTTTTAATATTGTGCCGCACAGCCAAGGCCAAGCTGTTTCGGTAACAGGAAGCCAAGAGTTCATCTTCACCCCTATTACCGCCCCGCCAAATGGGGCCCACCGTGTGTATCACATACCTGGCAGGCAGCCTGTATCCCTTGGTGATTTTTGCCTGGCCGGTGGGACAGCCCTTTAAGCCGCGGCACTCTTCCAGCAGCTCCGGCCCGGCTGCACGGTGTATGGCACCGTCAACACCGCCGCCACCCAACAAGGAGCTGTTGGCAGCGTTAACTATGGCGTCCACCTGCAATTTTGTGATATCTTCCTGTACCAGTTTAATTCGTTCTTTAACGCTGTTCATTTCCCATCCCCCTTAATTCAGCACGCACCTTATCCAAATCTTTACAAGCTCCGCAAAGTTATTAACATATTTATCCACATTATTAACAATTTTTGGTTTTACTGCCAAATGATAACTCAATAACTTATGTTTCACTGGCATTATCTTTAGTTGCCAGCACCCATAAGAGCGCCTCTGCCACAGCTTCTTCCGGGCTGGCACCGAAAAAACCGTGTTTATTTACACCAAAGTTCATGGTGTAGAGGCTAAATATTTCCACCACCCAACCGCCCCGGCCGTGACTATGGTTGAATAACTGGTATCCATAGCCATTTTCTTTAATTTCTTGCTGCATATCAAGGATTTTAGGAGCATAAACAGCATGGCCGGCCGGTTCTTCCCCTTTTTGCAACACCTGCCTGGTTTCGCCGCCCGGCAGGTAATAATTGTCACCCGGTTTGGCATTCCACCTGAGACCGGCCTCTTTTAGGGCTACCGCCCTTTGATAATCAACCACCGACAACCTGGTTCCACTCCTTTTTATAGGAAATATGAAAAGACCCTGGCCACCGCTTCTAACCATTTGGTAATTCTAGGGGTTTTTTCATACTCATCAAGTGTCAATAAGGTGCTCTCTTTTAAGTCCTTATGGAATTGTTGCTCAAGTTCTCCGGTTATTTCCCGGTCATAGATGATGGCATTTACTTCATAATTCAACTGATAGCTTCTTATATCCATATTGGCAGTACCTACGGTGGAAATTTGCCCATCCACCGTCAGCACCTTGGAATGGACAAAAGCGTCCTTGCGGTAAAAATACACCTTAGCGCCGCACTTTAGCAGCTCCGCCAGGTAAGTTTTAGAAGCGTAGTGAACAATGGCGTGATCATACCGGCCGGGAAAAAGTATCCGCACATCAACCCCACTCATTGCCGCCACCTTTAAAGCATCTTGTATGCTCTCAGTGGGCACAAAATACGGAGTGGTGATGTAGATGTGATCCTTTGCCATGGATATCATTTTTAACATTCCATGCATAATGGCAGGGTATTCGGCACCGGGGCCACTTTTTACCAACTGCAGTACCTTACTGCAGTTCTTTTCAAGCTCCGGAAAGTACTTTCTAAAATCCTCCACATAAAAGAAGCTTTCACCATTTGCCTTTTTAATGGTCCAAAAATCATCCAGAAAAATTGCCTGTAAGCCCCGCACAAAGTCACCTTTAATCATCAGGTGGGTATCCCGCCAATGGCCCAACCTACCTTTACCAAGGTAGTCATCACCAATATTCATACCGCCTACAAAACCCACCATGCCGTCGATGACCGCAATTTTGCGGTGATTTCTAAAATTAATATGGGTGTTAATAAACTTGAAAAGGGGTGCTAAGAAATACGAGTATTGAATAACGTCTACACCGGCATCCCTTAGCTCTTTAAAATATGATTTTTTTACTCTAATGGAGCCCACCTTATCCATGATAAAGCGGACCTTTACTCCTTCCTTGGCCTTTTGGATGAGGATGTCTTTTATTTCGTTTCCAATATTATCGCTTTCCACTATGTAATATTCCAAATGAATATGGTGCTGGGCCTTTAACATTTCTTCCTTTAGGGCTGCAAATTTTTCTTGGCCGCAATTAAATACTTTAATTTGATTGCCAACAAATAAGGGTGCGTCGCTGTTGCGGGCCAACAGTTCAATAAGACCGTGGTATTGGTAGTTTTTAAGCTCATTAACGGCCCGGCATAAAGGTTTTCGAACATAGGGAGAAAACTGCTCAATAAGTTTGTTTTTCTCCCTCTTCCAGTTAACACCCAAAAACATGTACAGTATTAAGCCCAAGAGCGGTAAAAAGAGCAAAATTAATATCCAGGCAATGGTCTTTTCTGTTTTCTTTCTCTGTAAAATGATAAAAACAATTAGCACCAAAGAGTTAATACCCAGCAGCCAAGATAGTATCTCTTGCCAATTAAAATCCATAGTCTACCTCTCTAAATATACATTTTCCCCTTTTAGAATGCCTAATTTTATTACTAATACTCCGGCTGATTGGGCAATTTAAGATAGAAGACTGTGCCCGCCGGCCTTACAAGGTAATTGGCCTAAAGCCCTTATGCTCACGGATAGTATAAGAATAAGGGCCAGTGAGATTATTAGTATATTTATCATCTTTATTTCTACACTAACTACCAAATAACCTTTTAATCTTTGTTAACATTTGTTTTTACAGAGAGCAATTACAAGCACTTTTAATGACGGGTTAAAAAATAACCCTCCCCTTTAAAAGGGAGGGTTATGCCGTTACTTATGCAGCCTTAACTGATTAATTTGCTTTAAATTATCTAACCTGTTCATCTTGATCATCTTTTCCGATGTGGTGTACAAAACATCGTCCATATAAAGGGAGCGAATATCACTGCTATAATATCTGTCATCCTGGTGGGCTATTTTGCCCCTCAGGCTAATTCCCTCTTCAGAGATATCAAATACATAAACGCCATGCCACTGGTCATCCACCGGCCTGTACGGCTTGTATGGCGGATAGAAAGAAATGGGTAAAACCAGTAGGTTTTTGTCCCTGTTAAAGAGTACAGCCTTGTGGTTCCACTGGGCTGTTGTTTCAACATAGCCCCCATTGTTTTTCACCACATATTTAGCCTTCTCCTTTGGATTAGCCGGATCAGATACATCAAACAGTGAAATTTTTACCCCTAAGTCCAGGTTGTTATTAACGGGTGGGAATATCAAGGGCCTAACAGCACCAGCATCGGGAGCTGCCGGCTCCGCCATTTCCTTTCCTATGCCGATGATGCAGTTTTCATCATAGGGATGCATGTAACTGGAGTAGCCCGTTATTTTTAATTCACCCAGCATCTTAGGGTTATGGGGATCCTTCAAATCGATAACAAAGAAGGGGTCCACCTCGCGGAAGGTGACTAAATAAGCCCTATCGCCCATAAAGCGTGCCGAATAGATGCGCTCAGTGGGGGCTAACCCTTCGATTTTACCGACGGTTTTTAAGCTGCCATCCAGTACATAGATGTTGTTTTTAGAGGGGTTGTTCTCGCTGAATGTATCCCCGGAGGTGGTTGCTATTCTAAAATAACCCTTATGTTCATCCATTGAGAACTGATTTAATACCCGGCCGGGAACCTGCCCGCTGCCCAGGTATTTTATATTCCCTTTGTTAATGGCAATTTTGTGGACTGTGGTTTTATCTCTGGCTTGGGCCAATTTATTATGCCACTCCATGGACAATTGGCCATAAGCCTTCTCAAATTGTTGAATCTCTGCACTGCTTAAACCCGCTAGGTAGTTATCCAATACATCTTCCGCCGCTGCCAGTTTTTCAGCCACCCTTTGGTTGGAGTTTACAATTTCTGAAATTTGCACCTGCACCTTTTCCGGCAGCAGGGCCGACATATCCTTTAAGAGGTCTTCCATCAGCGGGATTGGCACCATGTAGGGATTATTGGTTAGATAAATATTGTTCTCTGAAACATATATATTTTGTGATGTGCCGGTTAAGTAGGTTTTGCTGCTGATGTCATTGCCGGCATCATTGATATTAAAGGATAATATCATGGTATAGTCATAGCCCACATCGCACTGATCAAAATGGTAAATCTGCTGTGGTGCTATTTCTTTTTCGCTGCCGTTCACCGTGATTTTGGGCAGCACCGGCTGCGGCTTATTAGTAACCGGAAGGGTGCGGTACACGGGCGAAACGGCTACCAAGTACAAATGGTCGCCAATCATACGGGCATCGCTATATACCCCATCGCTTATAACTTCCTTTTGTTGAACCGGGTTGTTTCGATCGCTGATGTCATAGACCCGGGCATACATGCCATTATTCTTGTAGTTATAGCCCATTACCACTAATTTATTGCCCTTGACAAAGATATTTTGTCCGCTGCCGTACTGCTCGCCGTCCCACATGGACTGCCCATTATCCAGCTTTATTTGTGATAACACCCGGGCCTTATCCGCCGGGTAAGCTTCAACGATAAACACATGGCCCCTTGATAACAGATACAGGTAGCGTCCGTCACTTTTTACAATATCCGCCTCATCTACCCCATCCACCTGCAGGTTAGTGGTGGAGTAGTCAGCTGCACCGTCATTGGCGCTGCCTGCGGGTGCAGATTCCTTTGTGTCTGCCCTAAGTTCCTGTGCCGACTCGGACGCCAGATCCATGGTCACCACATCCCGGGCTACCATGCCCCTTCCAAAACCTATCGTTCCCAGGGCCTGCACCATCATAATATTATCCTCCACGTACTGGGCCAGCTCTTGCCGGGACTGAAAAGTATATAGCTTACCTGCTTGGTTTCCACCAACCGGCTGTGATTGCTGTTGACACCCCATTGCCAGTACCGGCAAAACAACCAATAGGATTAGAAAAATGTTTCTCTTTAACACTGACCTGCCCCCTTAACCATTTTTATATATATAGGCGGCTGACATGGTTGAAAGGTTCCATAATATGGTCAATGTTTTTTGGTCTTATTGTGAAAGAAAATCCACCATCACCTCACCCAGCGGTTTAAATATCCATTCACTGATTTGGGTTGGATTAAGAAGAGAAAAATTCAAGATTTCAGCTATGCTTAACCCAATTCCCACTGCCAGTAAGAAGCTAAACACAAGCAACTCTTTATATTTGTCTTGGCGCACCAGCCTGGGAACTTCTGTTGCAATAATTAAGGCAAAAGCAATAAACAGCAATAGCAAGTACATTTATTATTCCCTCCTTTATTTTATTTCCGGTGCGTTTGCTACCATGCCTGTGCGTCGAATATCGGCCTCCACATTTACTACAATATTCACCTGGGGGTAAATATCCCTCCACTGCTCCTCAATGCCTTTCCAGTAACGGGGGTATTTCTTACGTAAGCTTTCGCCAAAACCAAAGATATCTGCTCCATATTTATGTTGGCAGGTGTAGATAACCCCTTCCACCATATCTTTAATCTCCTGGGCAAGGTTTTGTTCAATATCATAAATCATCTCCGGGGTAAGGTGATATCTTGCCTCGTCGTGCTCCGCCAAGTCGCCTTCAACCACAAGGTCCACTGTAATGGTGATATTGTCCCCTTGAATATCAGGGATAATTTTACTTGTTGAACTGTTCAGCAAAAAGGATACATCTTTTGCCTGTCTATGGATTCCAACGGGTATAGCCCCCCTGTCAGCTTCATTAATAACAAACAAAAAGCCCTGGGTTTCCCTTTCCCCTAACCAACCCACCAGCCTATCCTTTTTAAACACAGATGCCCCCGTTAGCTTTGTTTCAATATGCACATCACCTTCATCACTGTATGTTTCAAAACCCGGGGGAGGAACGTTTTCGGGAGGTTTAAATATTGTTACCCTAGAAGCGGCAGCGTCCCTACCAGGGGTAAGCAGATGATTTATAAAGTCCTTGTGGCTTATAACATAAGATTTACTGACCGTTTTCTGGGTAACACTTACCATGCCGGTAAATTCCTCCGCCAGCAATTTGTTAAGCTGGGGTTCTGCCTTTAGCACATCGATAGCTTGTCCCTCTGTCACCAATACCCAGGAACGCAGCCGGGAACTGGGGTCACGCAGAAAGAAATCAATCACTTCCTCCACCCCTTCCTTAGCAACCCTTTCACCGAGCACAAGGATGTTGGCGTGGGCCCGAAAAACTTCCCGCGGACTCCGCAATGAAATATTGCTTGCGGCATCGTAGATGGTTTCCCCATGGGCTGACACCAGCCAATCAGGATTGCCGCTTCCAGCCTGGCTTTCGTTTTGAATATTTATCTCTTCCGGTTGGACAATTATAGAGCTGAACAACCACAGATCTTGGCCCTTTACTGTCACCTTATCAACGCCTATTGCACTGGAAATAGCCAGTGTCTCTATTTCCTTTCGACTCCAACAGCCACAAATGAGTGATACCAATAGCAGCATTGCCGTCAGCCATAACAAGGGTTTATTCACTTTGTACCCCCCTCTTTTTTCTCAATAGGGCCACTGTTAGCAGAAGCATGGGCAACAACAATTGAAAGGAAAAGGCATAGGGGGGAAAGGAAATTGAAAGCCAGTTCACCAGTTCCCTGCTGTTTTCAAAGATGCTGTGCGACCAAACTGCCATCACAACACCAATGGGTAATATTACGGCTTTATAGTCCCTTAGGCCAAAAAACTGAGCCGTTCCCAAGACAGTTACGTAATAGAAAATAGTTACCTTAATTGTTACACCGGCCACCCACATCACCAGTATCAGTGCCTCAACCCGTTCTATAAACTCCCCCACGGCAATGTACCGGGCCAGAGAAAAAATCGGAAAAGATAAGTACTTTGACACCTCTCCCATCACCGCTGTGTCTATGACAGCGGTCAGGGCCAAGAGCACCCCCAAAAACAGCACTGCCCCAACTAAATACCAGGCGGTTTTTTCTTTGCCCTTGATAAAGGGAAAAAACATCAGCACTAATACTACTTCGCCCCGAAATGCCGCGGTTGTCATGCCACCCCATAATACCGGCTTTATACCGTTTTCCATTACCGGCAATAGATTGGTGAAGTTGGCCTCGGGCAGCACAAGAATAAATATAAATATTACCGACAGTATTAAAATGGGAAATATAAACTCATTGGCCCTGCAGATTACCTCAAAGCCATATTTAACCCCCAGCGCTGTCAGCAGTATCAGTGAAATGTTAAAGGCCAAGACCGGAGTCTCCGGCATGAAGGCACTGAGCATAAAATCCCCAAATTCCCGCACTATAACGGCAGAAATATGTAAAAACCACAGCAAATACAGCAAGGCCAGCACTTTCCCTAAAAAATTACCCAAAATAAGGGGGGCGTACTCCACCAGTGTTTGTTTGGGAAAGCGTCTGGCCAATGCCACTGACACCAAGGACACCACCATGGCATACAAGGTGGCAACTACAAGCAGAGAAATCCAGCCGTCCCTGCCGGCGGTGGCTGAAGTGACAGCCGGTGCAAATAAAACCGCAGTGCCCAGCACCAAGGTGACAGGTAATAACAATGCCCCTTGCCAGTTTGTAACACATCCTTTTTCAAGCATTGTCTTTATCACCTCTCCGGCGCCCTTGGGTTCCCTGATGGGGTCCGGGCATTTGACCTATTTTTTGGCGTTGGAAGTTTTTATCCCCTATCAAGTGTGGTCTTGTGATCTTGGCCCACCAGGGCACCCTGACATAGGTATCCTTTAAATCATGATAATTTACCGGACTCATGGGATATAAATAGGGCATACCAAAGGACCGCAGCGAACATAAATGAAAGATTAGGGCCATAAAAGCGATCATTATACCAAACAGGCCCAGCATGGCCGCCATAAACATAATGGGAAACCTCAACAAACGAATGGGGTAAGAACCGGAAATGGTGGGGATGGTAAATGATGCAATGGCGGTAAGGGCCACCACCATTACCATGGCCGGCGAAACCAAACCTGCGTTTACCGCCGCATCTCCAATGACCAAGGCACCCACAATACTTACCGCTTGTCCCACCGGTCGGGGCATACGGACACCGGCTTCCCGCAGTATTTCAAAGACTATTTCCATCATCAGCGCTTCCACAAAGGCCGGAAAAGGAACCCCTTCCCGCTGATTAGCAATGGATATTAAAAGCGGTGTTGGCAGCATCTCTTGATGGAAGGTAACCACCGCAATATACAAAGACGGCAACAGCAAAGCAATTGTTGAAGAGAAAAACCTCAATAACCTGGTAAAACTGGCATAGGGGTAGCGGTTGTAATAATCCTCCGGAGATTTTAAAAACTCCGGAAAGGTAATGGGAACAATTAGTACCATGGGTGAGGTGTCAACCAGTATGGCCACATACCCCTCCAATAATCTGGTGGCTGTCTTATCGGGCCTTTCAGTGGTATCTGCCTGGGGGAAAAAGGAATAGGGATTGTCTTCTATTAGCTCCTCCAGGGGCCCGTTGGAGACCAAGGTATCAATATCTATTCTCTGAATACGCTCTTTTACTTCCTTTACCAAATTATCATCGGCAATACCCGCCACATAGGCCACCACAACGTCGGTCTTAGTTAGCCTTCCCACCTGTAATGCCTCCATCTTCAACCGGGGTGTGCGAATTCGCCGCCGTATTAGGGCTGTGTTTGTGCGTATAGTTTCATTGAAGCCATCCCTGGGGCCCCTCACTAAGGTTTCCGTGGACGGCTCTTCCACCCCTCGGTCTGCCCACCCTCTGACATCAGGAACAATGGCTTTGTTGCAGCCGTCTATTACTATTGCTACATCCCCGGCCATTACATAATCCACCAATTCATTCATATATGATGTGGTGTTTATTTCCGCAACACCAATGATTCTGGCCTCTATGGCTTCAAAAACATTGGCCTTGTTTAAGGTCCCCACCTGTAAAGCTTCCATAATGTGTTCGGATAACTTATCTTCATCAACTAAACCATCCACAAAAACCAAAACTGCCTTAATGGGTTTTGGGGCATTGATTTTTATTTCTCGCAAAACTATGTCACTGCAACACCGGAATATCTGCTTTAATTGGGCCAGATTTTTATCAACACTGGTGGACAAGAGCTGTTCTTGACCCTTTTCCGGGAACAAGTTTTGTGGTTTTAATTGGGTTAACTTCTCTTTCAGCCTTTTGTAAAGTTGTAAAATCAAGCCTGTCCCCCCAAAAAGTGCTAACAATACGGTACCCTATCATTATTTGTCACCTTTACCATAATTATTCAATAATAAATAGCGGGGGGTAGGGATCAAAAAAACAAGGCACCTGCAGGTGCCTTGTTTTTTTTATACGTAACTGTGAACACCGGGTAAAAGAAAGGATACGCCGAACAAGGTAAATAAGACCGCTAAAAAACCGATGACCGCCAACACCGCCGCCCTTTTACCCTGCCAGCCTCGGGTTTTGCGGGCGTGGAGGTATCCCGCATAGATAAACCATGTAATTAGGGCCCAGGTTTCCTTTGGGTCCCAGCTCCACCAGTGACCCCAGACTTCCTCCGCCCATACTGCCCCGGTAATTAAGACCAATGTCATAAAGGGAAAACCCACCACCACTGACCAGTGCATCAGTTTATCTAGTTTTTCCAGCGGGGGCAGGGATACACCAAAGCCTTTATCAGGATTTCTTTCTTTGAGCAGATAACCGATGCCGATGCAGAAAGAAAGTCCAAAGGCCCCATAGGCAATAACTGCGGTGATCACATGGACCTCAAGCCATACGCTCTGCAGTGCCGGCATTAAAGGTTTTGCTTCCGAGGGCAGCATGCTGCCGTATGAAACCAGAATTACGGTACAGAGGGCAACCAGGGAGGTTAAAAGGGCAGATTTTACATGCCGCCGGACAATAATGTAGAAAAGTAAAATACCCCAGGCAAACAGAAAGGTAAATTCATAGAGAGTTGCAAAGGGTAGCCTTCCCACCGTTAAGCTGCGGTGGGCCAGCGCCAGGGTTAAGGCCCCACAGGCCAAAACCATAGACCAAAAAGAAGCCCCTTCAAGGTACTTGTTTGGTTTCCACAATGAAATAAGGCTTAAAACAACCCCGGCCATCAGTAACACGTATGCCGTTAAGTTAAAAGTTGTCTCCACTACTGCCTTTCACCCCTTCCAGCGCCTTTGGGTGGAGTTAAATACCTCAATGCAAAGCCCGCCAGCATAGCGATAAAACCAATAAATACTATCTGTACTCCGTAATCTTCTTTAATTTCCAGGCCTGTATAGTAGCGGTACTGTTCAAAACCAATGGTATAACCCATAAAGTCCCGGGCTTCTCCCGCAGGGATTAGCAGTACATCAATCAGTTCATCGTGATGTATCAACCCACAGGCCAAGGTGGGATTGTTGTCAATGGGAGACTTGGAATGGAGCCGCTGCCCCTGTTCATCATAGTCCGGTATAAAGAGCATTTTAAGGACGGTGTGATCGTTGAGCGGTATTTCTGAACCGTTAACCAAGTCATAGGGAATTACTTGGTCCCCTGTTATAACTTCACCCCTTAACATCCAGCCGTAACTGTTTTGATAAATTTTTAGGCCATTGTGTTTAAGGGGGTGGTTTACACTTATTTCTTCCTCAATCTTACCGTCCCCTGTATAAAGGGTTATTTCACTGCGGTATTGCCGGGGTTCGAGATTTTCGTAGTAGTCAATTTCAAATTGGTGAACTGTTAAGGCATCCACAGAGAAACCCTTTTCAGCCAGGTTTACCGTATCTCCTTCCCCAATCTCCATGTATTGGCTGTGGCCGGCCGCCATGGAGACAAAGGCCCCAACAATAATAACCACCATACTGAGGTGGAGAATAATTGAACCGTAGCCCCGGCAACCCATGATTTTTTTTGCCCTTTGCACCGAGCAGACTATAACACTGGCGCAGAAGACCAGGCCCAGGGCGATAAACCACCAGGCGCTGTACAGCTTGTTTAAAGACAGCAGTAAAATAAAGCTGCCCAGCAGGTGGCCATAGTGGGCAGTATAAAATTCACCGGTCTGGCCCTGGGGAATTAAGCTGCCCAGGGACGATATCGCCCCCAGTAAAAATAAAATGATTATACAGGTCTTCATGGAGGATAGGAGTTTTATAACCCCTATCCTCCCCTTGTTTTGTTCATTTTTTTGTGTCAATGGTATCACTCCGCAGGTAGATAATTAGTTAGCTTTTTCCACTGCTTCCCTAGCCAGTTGGATAGACCGGTGACCATAATCAATTGACTTTCCTATGTTGTTCATCGATTCGGCGGGGTTGTGGAACCCGTAACCGTTAGTTACTATCACATAGTCCAGATACCATTGACCCTTGCGGTGCATTTCTTGGGCCTGCTGTAAAAGCCCTTGATCAACACCGGGAGTCTCCCGGGCAATCTTCAACTCGTTGATGGCCTGCACAATTACATCGCCGGCAATATCCTGCAGTTCTTTAGTCTTGTTTTGGATGTCATTAACCCTGTCCACAAGCCAATCTGCCTCCTGACGGTGACAGGTGTTGCAGCTTTGTTCTATATGGTTCAGCGGACTTGTCCACTGGTGGGAACTAATTTTCACATTACCCACCTTGACGTAGGGCATATGGCAGTCAGCACAGGCCAAACCTGCCGATTGGTGAGTGCTGCCCATGAAGATCTCATATTCGGCATGACGCGGTTTAACCAATGGACTTCCGGCATCGGGATGAATCCACTCATCAAAACCCAGATCGTCAAAGTATGACAGTATTTCATCTGCCTTTATGCCCTTATCCCAGGGGAAGGTAACCTTTTTGGTTTCCGGCTGGAAGTAGTAGGTGACATGACACTGGGCACAAACCAAGCTCCGCAGCTCTTGTCTGCTGGCTTCAGTGATATCCTTCCCTTGTCTTTCAAAGGCCTCTATCAAGGCCGGCCGGCTAATGCGCAGATCCATGGTCTTAGGATCATGACAGTCCAGACATGCTATGGGATGTGTAATCTGGGAGTTGATTTCTTCAAAGGACATTAAATAATAATCTTCGCCGTACCTTTCAATCAAGGACGGTACTTCAGAGGATTTACAGGTGTTGCAGGCTGCACCGGTCTTATAGCGATTGGGATCTATTGCCCTGAT
This sequence comes from Desulfofalx alkaliphila DSM 12257, assembly GCF_000711975.1. Classification (NCBI taxonomy): domain Bacteria; kingdom Bacillati; phylum Bacillota; class Clostridia; order Eubacteriales; family Peptococcaceae; genus Desulfofalx; species Desulfofalx alkaliphila. The sequence goes on from NZ_JONT01000011.1 coordinate 43,072, forward strand.
GTCATCAAGGGTGTAGAGGTGTCCCCGGGGTTCGTTAAACTCTGCCGCATAACCGGTTCCTGCGTACATGATCTGCATATATGGTTTGGTTTCAAAATGTGAAGGTTGCTCAGTGTTTTCATAGTTACTTAGGTAACTGTCGTATTGATGGGGATAGTATATGCCCCAAACCGCAGGATCTGCTTCATCGGCCTCAATTTCACCCAAGGGCCCTGCGGTTACCAGTGTATTGTTAGCTTTGTATAACATAAATCCTGAAACAGCCAGTGCAATAATTGCAATCACAGAGAAAATCGCTAAAATACGGTGTTCTTTAGCTATCAATTATCTAATTTCCTCCTTTCATTATCTTTGGTGCGGGGTATGGCGATGGCAGTCAAAGCAATTTTTTCCGCCTGCTCTCATGGTGTCTCCTATTTGTTCCAGCAGATCACCGTGACACCGAATGCAATTGCCTTGGATTACTATTTTACCGTGGTTACTGGTTCTAATATCCGTTGGCACAGTATTGGTAACCACCGCCACAACGTCCCTGGTGCCGGTATAAGCTTTATAAGTGGCGCCAAGAACATAGTTGTGGGGAATATGGCAGTCCCCACAGGACGCCTCAAACCGGTGAGCTGAATGAAGATAGGTGTCAACATGTTCTTCCATCACGTGGCATTGACCGCAAAAACTGGGCCCATCCAAGCCAAGGGCGGGCACATTAGAAAGCAACATCATACAAAATCCCACAAATGCCAAAGTAGTTAACCAAATTATTTTTTTTCTCATTACCCCGCTTACCTCACCCCTTCCTTTTTTTGTATACTTATATTACCAGAGGAGAGCACAATACACCAGTTATTTTCTTGCAATTTGCAATTTTTAGTCCAGAATAATATTATTGAGTATGTTTGTGGAAAAGTTTGTTATTTTAATCCAAATTATCCTTTTTATAATGTTGACAAACAGGTTACATCCTGTATTAAGGGGGCAGGGTAAACTGTAAATCCCCGGGGGGCTTATTCACTGGGCCCTCTTCAGCGGTGCATTTAAAAAAAGTCAGCCCAAGAGCTGACTTTTTTGATTATCCTTATTAGCCTAAAATAGCAGCCAGATCTTCATCTGCTGTGCCGATGGGTTTAATATCAAAGTTCTGCACCAGTACATCCAACACCGCCGGGGTGATAAAGGCGGGCAGGCTGGGGCCTAAACGGATGCCCTTAATGCCCAGGTGCAGCAAGGTGAGCAGAATTGCCACTGCCTTTTGCTCATACCAGGAAAGCACCAGAGACAGCGGCAGATCATTTACACCGCAGTCAAAGGCTTTAGCCAGTGCCACAGCAATTTGGATAGTTGAGTAAGCGTCGTTGCACTGACCGACGTCTAACAGCCGCGGAATGCCGCCGATATCTCCTAAATCCTTATCGAAGAAACGGAATTTACCACAGGCCAGGGTTAATATTACGGTATCCTTGGGTGCCTTTTCCACCAGTTCAGTATAATAGTTACGGCCGGCTTTCACACCGTCGCAGCCGCCCACCAGCATAAAGTGCTTAATTTGGCCGGCTTTAACTGCTTCGATAACCTTATCGGCCACCCCAAGGACTGCGTTGCGGCCAAAGCCTACCATGACTGTGCCCTTATCCTCATCGGCGGCAAATCCGGGCAGCTCTAAAGCCCGTTCAATTACCGGACTAAAGTCGCTATTGTCCACATGTTTAACCCCTGGCCAAGCCACCGGTCCGGTGGTAAAGATGTTTTGCTGATATAGCTCTTGGGGCTGCTGGATACAGTTGGTAGTCATCAGTATCGCCCCTGGGAATTCAGCAAACTCTTTTTTCTGGTTCTGCCAGGCAGTGCCGTAGTGGCCGTAAAAATGGGGGTATTTCTTTAATTCCGGGTAACCGTGGGTGGGCAGCATTTCCCCGTGGGTATAAATGTTAATGCCTTTACCCTCGGTTTGTTTTAGCAGTTGTTCCAGGTCTTTGAGGTCATGGCCGGAAACTAAGATGCACTTGCCTTGTTTTGCACCCAAGGGAACTTCGGTGGGTACCGGATGTCCATATGTACCGGTATTGCCGGCATCCAGCAGTTCCATGGCCCGCAGGTTTATTTCACCGCATTTAAGCACCAAACCTACCCAGTCATTGAGGCCCAGCTCTTTATTGGCAAAGGATACCATTGCCTCGTAAATAAAGGCATAAACAGTATCATCATGCTGGCCCAGAATTGCTGCATGGTCAGCATAAGCGCTAACTCCTTTAATACCGTACAATAAGATTTGTTGCAGGGACTGTATATTGGCATCAACATCGCGGGCGGTAGGCAGGCCCACCTCCTCACCCTGTTTAACTAAACCTTCCAGGTCAGCAGCAGGCTTAAAGTTAGCTGCCGGATCGGCAAATTCTACATTTCCGCCGGCCTGGGCAACTTTGTCCTTTAGTTGGGCCGTATATTCAACGGTCTGATTAATCAGCTGCTGCAAACGCTCCGGATCAAAGACCACGTTGGTCAGGGTAGAAAAAATAGCCAGGCAGACAAAGTGATCTATTTTGTTGTCTTTTACGCCCAACCTACGTCCTTCATGGGCATAATACGATAAGCCTTTCACAGCATGTAGCAGTAAATCTTGGAGGGCGGCCACATCCGGTTTTTTACCGCAAACGCCGGTTACAGTACAGCCTGTCCCCTTGGCAGTTTGTTCACACTGATTACAAAACATCTTGTTTCCTCCCCTTTGACATATTTTTTATTAACCAACCATGTCCATGGAACACAAGCAAAAAATGCGGTAGAAGGTTTATATTTAATTATTCAACTAAGGTAATAGAGCCGGTGGGGCAACTACCCACACAGGTTTCACACTCAATACAATCATCTGGATTTACTACCTTTGACACTTCAGCGACCTTAAATACGTCGGCAGGACAAACACTTTCACAGGTACCACAGGCAATACAGGTTTCTTCATTAACAACCGGATGCATAACTATCCCCTCCTGTTTTATTTATCTACTTTATTATACAGGTAATAACATAAAGAAAATAGTGGAAATCCTAAAAAAATCATTATTTTGCGAATATTCCCCCCTTTAGTCCAAAGGCGGCTTAGGGCAGCTGGGCCAGCAACTGCTCGGTACCGGCCTGCAGCATAAACCTGCGATAGGCGTTGCTTTCGTTCAGTAGTTTTTTTAGCGGCTCCGGCGGGGCTTTTTTCTTCCCTTTTTTTTGGCTTGGCTTAATTAACATTTGCCCCCTGCCAGGCATTTGGACCTCCAATAGTTCTAAACGCTGTAAATGCCTGATCAGCTTCATCACCAGCAGCTCGGTATGTCCGGTTACCGCCGCCAATTCAAAGACATCGGTACTTCCTCCCCGCCGGTTAATGATATACTTTAGATAGCCCATCAAGGTTTTTATAACATCGCTCAAGCCTGGGGAAGTGCTAATGGAATATGCCAGCACCAGTTTTCGGGCCCCGCTTAGGGCAATAACTTCCCGCAACACCCGGGGATCGGGGGGACAGGTTAACAGCACTAAACGGTCCGCAGGGGTCATCAAATAGCGGTGGTTGACCCGGTAAGGAAAGTCCTTTAATGGCGGGCCCTCGTAAAAGTAGAGGGCATCATTAAACTGGGGTGGGCTGTAGCCCAACTCCCGCCAGCGCCGGTAATCCTGTACCTCGATCACTTGTTTTTCTACCCTGGCTTGGGCAGGGGCTTCCTCTGCCTCCTCTAGATTGACCACCACCAGCTGCACCGCTTCTTCCCCCTGCCAGCGGTTTACAGAAAGATTATATAAGAGCCGGCCGCTTTTTATGTCCTTCTTATCTCCGCCCCACCAGTAAATGGCCGGCATTTGGCTGCCGCCATGCTCCACTACCAGGCGCAGGTGTTTGTCCCCGGTGGTGGGTCGAGCATTGAGCACCTTGACCTGGGGGCAGTAAAACAGAGGTTGGGGCCAGCCCTCGCCAAAGGGAGCCAGCCGGCGCAGTTGATAATACAAGCGGCTGTTTACCCCGCCGATGGGCAGTTCCAGATCATAGGTGGGCCCGGCATCCTTTAGGGCTTGTTCATTCATTTCAGATAATACTTTGGTACAAAGGCCGGTAAATATGGTTAATTGGTCCCGGTGCAGTGAAAGGCCGGCGGCAGCGGCGTGGCCGCCATAGCTCAGCAAGTAGTCAGCACATTTACCCAGTGCCCGGTAAATATGTACCCCTTCCACCGAACGGGCTGAACCCACAATGGTTTCCCCATCATCCTTTTTACACATGAGCACCACCGGCACCCGGTACTTTTCACACAATCTGCCGGCTGTGATACCGATAATGCCCTGGTGCCAGTGGGGTTGATAAAGTACTATGGCACCGCCCACCGGGCCGGCTAACAGTGCCTCGGCCTCGGCCAGCATTTGATCACCAACCTGGCGGCGCTGTTGATTAATTTTGTATAATTTTTCTGCCCAGGGCCGGGCGGCCTTTTCTTCTCGGCAGAGCAGCAGTTCCACTGCATCTTGGGCAGTTTCCATCCGTCCGGCGGCGTTAATGAGGGGCGCCAGCTGAAAAGCAATATGCTCTTCAGTTAGTTCATCGGCATTTAAGTTACACACTTGCAACAGGGCCTTAATGCCCGGCCGGTAAGCTTGGCGGATTTTAGGCAAACCCCGCTGCAGTAAATAACGGTTTTCCCCGGTCAGGGGCACAACATCGGCCACCAGGCCTAAGGCCACCAAGTCCAGGTATTGCTCTGCCTCCTCTTCCCTATGATACCGGGCCAGCAGCAGCCGGGCCAGAAAATAGGCCACCCCCACCCCGGGCAGGTGGCGGGCCCGGTGATTTTGGGGCAGCAGTTGGCAGCTTACAATGCCGTTTGCCTCCGGCAACTTGTCGGGCAGTAAATGGTGGTCGGTAATTATTACATCCATGCCCAGCTGCCTGGCCAAGGCCACCTCCTCCACATTGGCTATGCCACAGTCACAGGTAAGTATCAAGTCTACCCCTTTTAAAGGCATTTCTTTAATCACCGCTGCATTTAACCCATATCCTTCTTTAAACCGATCGGGCACCTTATATATTACATCTGCACCCAGGGATTTTAACACCGACACCAGCAGTGCCGTGGATGTAACCCCGTCCACGTCGTAGTCACCGTAAACACAAATCCCCTTGCCTGCATCCACTGCCTGCTGAAGATAATCGGCGGCATTTTCAATGCCGGGAAAATCAGTGGGGTCTGTGGGCTTATATAGAGCCGGGTCTAAAAAGCCGTCCCAAAGCTCCCTGGGTACACCTCTCTTGATTAGTATGCCGGTTACCATGTCAGTTAACTTTTTCATTAAAAACTCCTCAATCCATCAATTCTGCCGGGGGTTTGAAGGTCCTTAACCTTAGGGTATTTAAGACCACGGAAATGGAGCTAAAGGCCATGGCGGCAGCGGCAAGCATGGGGTTTAAGATAATGCCAAAGAAGGGCCATAATATACCCGCTGCCACCGGAATAAGTACAATGTTATAGGCAAAGGCCCAAAAGAGGTTTTGCCAAATCATCACCATGGTAGCCTTAGAAAGTTTAATGGCTGTGGGCACCCCCCGCAAATCGCCCCTAATCAGGGTAATATCCGACGCTTCCATGGCCACATCGGTACCCGTGCCGATGGCTATACCCACATTGGCCTGGGCCAGGGCCGGGGCGTCATTAATGCCGTCCCCCACCATGGCCACCACCTTGCCTTCATCCTGTAGCTTTTTAACTTCTTGGGCCTTATGTTCCGGCAACACCTCGGCCAGCACCCGATCAATGCCCACCTGGCGGCCCACTGCCTCTGCGGTGCGCCTGTTATCTCCGGTGAGCATAATCACTTCAATACCCATTTGTTTTAAAACTTTGACAGCCTTTAGCGAAGTTTCTTTTACAGTGTCCGCAACGGCCACCACCCCGGCAATGCTGCCGTCAATGGCAATAAACATCGGGGTTTTTCCTTCATCGGCCAACTGATCTGAGGTTTTTAGTATGCCTTCCCCAAGCTCAAGCTTCTGGGACTTCATTAGCCGCAGGTTGCCTATTAATATCTTTTTACCGTTCACCTTAGCTGAAATTCCATGACCTGGAACTGCATCAAACTCTTCCGGTTCAGCCAGTGATATCCCTTTTTCCTGTGCACTTTTTACAATGGCTTCACCCAGGGGATGCTCAGATCCCCTTTCCACCGAAGCTATTAAATACAAAACTTCCTCCTGTGCATAGCCGTCATTTACAATTAAATCGGTAAGGGAAGGTTCACCCACAGTAATGGTGCCGGTTTTGTCAAATACTATTGTATCAATCTTATGGGCAGTTTCTAAACTTTCGGCTCCCTTAATTAAAATACCGTTTTCGGCCCCCTTGCCGGTGCCAACCATTATGGCGGTGGGGGTTGCTAAACCCAAGGCACAGGGACAGGCAATTATCAGCACCGCAATAAAGGTTGTCAGCCCAAAAATTAATGAGGGCTCGGGGCCAAAGTACCACCATAAGAGAAAACTAATTACCGCTATGGTCACCACCGACGGTACAAAATAGGCGGCAATTACATCCACCAGTTTTTGAATGGGGGCCTTTGAACCCTGGGCTTCTTCCACCAGCCGTATTATCTGTGCCAACATGGTGTCTTTACCGATTTTAGTGGCCTTAAATCTGAAAGCACCGGTTTTATTGATGGTGGCGCCGATAACTTGGTCCCCTTCGGATTTTTCCACCGGTATACTCTCCCCGGTTAACATGGATTCATCCACCGATGAACGGCCGCTGACAATTATGCCGTCCACAGGTATTTTTTCACCGGGGCGCACAACTACTATGTCACCCAAGACCACATCTTCAATGGGTATGTCCACCTCTTGGCCGTCCCTAACCACCCGGGCGGTTTTAGCCTGCATACCCATCAGGCTGCGAATGGCCTCCGAAGTCTTGCCCTTTGCCTTTGCTTCCAACAACCTGCCCAGTAGAATTAAGGTGGTAATTACCGTTGCCACATCGTAATAGAGTTGATATGGAAAACCCAATCCGGTTAAAAAGCCCGGGAATAAGGTCATGGCCGCACTGTAGAGCCAGGCCGAGGAGGTGCCAATTGCCACCAATACATTCATGTCGCTGGTGCCGTGGGATAGGGCGGCATAGGCACCCTTATAAAATCTCCATCCGGAGATAAATTGAACCGGAGTGGTTATCAGCAAAAGAGTGATAGGCATGGTTAAAATTGCCGGTACCCATTGACCCCAACCTTCAACCATATGGGGCAGAGAGCCCATCAAGACCACCGCTGTCAGTGCCGCCCCAAAAACAAAGTCAAAGGTTAGTTTTTTCATTTCCTTTTCCCGCTCTGTTTTTTCCCGGTCTTCGGCGGTTTCCCTTACCGCCTCAAAAACTTGATAGCCAAGCTGTGCTATTTTATCCTTAATGTCTGCCAGTGAAGCAGTGTCACCGTCGTACTCCACTGCCACCTTTTCAGTGGCCAGGTTAACGGACACAGAGTTAACACCCTCTAATTTGCTTACACCGGTTTCAATGCGCCGGACGCAGGCAGCGCAGGTAACACCGCCCACAGGTATTATTGCCCTCTCCGCTTGGGCAGGGTAGGCCTTAAAACCCATTTTTTCAACAGAGGCAATGATTGTTTCCAGCTTCACAGCCCCTTCATCATAATTAACGGCGGCCTTTCCGGTGCTGAGATTTACGTTGGCCTCCCAAACACCGTCTATTTTTTTAATTCCCCTTTCTACTCTGCGTACGCAGGCAGCACAGGACATACCTTTGATTTTTATTGTCACTTGAGCCATAAAAAACATCCCTTTCTGTAAGTAAAAAACATCTTGTTTAAGTTACCAGCCTAATTATATCCGATACCGGCTATATATTGCCAATTATTTTAGCACTGAAGGACATAAAGCCCTTCAAAACAGGCTTGAAAAGGACAAGGCCCGGCAGCCGGCCAATGTCAGCCACTGTCCTTAGCTTACCGGGTCTTCAAGGGGCTTATAATTGTTCAAAGGTAACTGGGCTATGCCCGCAAATAGTTATTGAAATCACAATCCTTAAATGCTAAAATTAATGCAAGACTATTTGCACTGTGCATATAGTGTTATAAAGCAAGCTTTTAAGGGGGGAAATGAAATGTATTTTCCGGTGGCCGGAATTGAGGTAGCCCCTTGGCTGCCTTTCCTGGCGGGTTTTTTGGTGGCTTTCTTTTGTAGTATGGGCGGGGTGTCCGGGGCTAATCTGCTCTTGCCCTTTCAAATGAGCGTACTTGGTTTTACCACCCCGGCCGTAAGCGCCACCAACCACTTCTTTAACATCGTGGCAATACCCAGCGGGGTTTATCGGTATATCCGTGAAGGGCGGATGGTGTGGCCCTTGTGCATCATGGTCATTATAGGCACCATTCCCGGGGTTTTTGTGGGAGTTTGGGCCAGGGTGCATTATTTGCCTGATCCCACTCATTTTAAATTTTTTGCCGGCTTGGTTTTGCTTTACATAGGCGGTATGATGGTTCACTCCCTGCTTAAAAAACCGGCTCCGGGCAGTGACAAAAAGTCGGCTGAAAAGCGCTTTCAGGAAATGGTCCTCCAATTTCGTAAGAACCAGGCAGATAAAGTAAACCAAGAAGCTCTGCCCACCACCAAGGTAGTAAGTTTCGGTATTAAAAAGATGGAGTACACCTTTTACGGTGAAACCTTTTCAGTTAACCCCATAATTATAATTTCTTTTTCTTCCTTTGTCGGCATAGTGGGCGGCATTTACGGCATCGGCGGCGGGGCCATTATCTCTCCCATCTTTGTCGCTATTTTTAAGTTGCCGGTTTACACCATAGCCGGCGCTTGCCTGATGGGAACATTTCTCACTTCATTAACGGCTGTTTTATTTTATCAAATTATTGCTCCCTTTTATCCCCATTTGGCCGTGGCTCCCGACTGGATCTTGGGCTTGCTCTTTGGTTTCGGCGGAGCCTTGGGTATGTATTTAGGGGCCAGGGCGCAAAAGTTTGTACCGGCAACCTTCATTAAGTGGGTACTGGCCTTTGTATTGATTTTCGCTGCTTTAAGATATGTGGCAGAAATTTTCTAAGGCGGGCATTCTTGCCCGCCTTAAGCTTTTGTTAATAGGGTATTAAACCGCATTTTTCTAATAGGTGTTGGCCTTTTTTACTGAGTATTAATTCTAAAAATGCTTCTGCCACCTCTTTATTCTCTGCATTTTTAGGAAGGGCCACCGCAAATTCTATGGGTGCCCCTGTTATCGACACCCTTTCGCCGGATTTCTTTCCCTGTAAACTAACGCTTGCTTGGCGGTAATTTTTCGCTTGGGCAGGGTTGGACAGATTTATTTTTTCAGGCAAGCTGACATATTTTAAGCCAAACTGATTGGCAACACAAAGATAGCTAAAGGCGTAGTCCAGTTTACCGACCAAGACATCGGAGGCCAGGTCGTAGGATTTGGGGTAGATAAATTCTTTGCTGCATTTTTTGTCCAGCTTTTGAAAGAGCTTGGGGCTTTGGTAATACTTCTCTGCCAGCTGCCAAACCATCAGGGTGCGGTAACCGCAGGGGTCAAGGTTATCATCGGAACGGCCGAAGGTAATATTGTCCTTTAGTAAAATATGATACCAGTTGTCGGCATTGATTGCCCCACTTTCCCCGGAGAGTTTATTATATGCCAATACAATTTGGTCGTTGGCAAAGATATAGTATTTGTCAACATATTTGGGCACCAGCAGTTCCTCAAAGAGCATTGGATCAGCCAGGGCTAACACATCCACCTTTTTGCCATGGGCAACCTGCTTAGCACATGCCCTTGAGCCATGGCCCTCCAAGATTATATTAAGCCCCGGGTATGTGTTTTTTAACAGCTTAGCACACTGGGTAATGGGCATCCGCAAGGCACCGGCATGTAATATCCTTAGGCTTGTCTTCATGGCTATTCCCTCCCCGCCCAGTTACGGTATTCATTTAAAAAGGTCTGTAAATTGTCAACCTTCTCTTTTACTAATTCTACACAGTAAATTAAGGCCCTTTCCCCCTCGGCGGTTAATTGGTATAACCTTCTCGACGGACCTATTGATTCAGCCTGCCACTTGGAAATAACCAGCCCGTCCTCTTCCATCTTGCGCAAATTTCTGTATATGGTTGCCGGGTCCACTTCCAGCTCGCAAAAATTAGCTTCGTCAATTTTTTGGATTAGTTCATAGCCGTGGGAAGGTTTTTGGGAAAGAAAAAAGAGCAGTGTAGGTACCAGCATCTTATCTAAGCGCCCGGCAAGGTGCCGGTATACTTTGTTATTGTTATTGTATTCCCCCACCAAATCACCCCTGTTCGCCGCTTCCTTTTACGCCCTTGTGTAATGTAATAATGTTAAAAGGTATATTCTTCTATTTCATCCCATGCCAGTTCCAATTCATCTTCTTCGCCCTCCGGGGGCTCAATCATTGGCTGCCCGTGGCAGAGCGGTGAATATTCACAGTGAGCACAGTTCTTTACATTGCTGGTGGCGTAAAATTCTGCATAGCTTCTGCTTTCAATATCCTTAATCTTTTGCCTAATATTTTTTTCGTCACTTTGATATTTTTTTTCGTTGTAGGCCAGTGACACCGGTTGGTTTGGATACCTTGGATTCCAGTACACCATGGAAACATCCTCCGGCTTTAACTGCCCTATGGGAGTATATATGCCCCCTGCCCTTACCAGCAGGTAGCGGTACAGTATTGTTTGAATGTGATGGGCCAGATAAGCCTCTTTTAGTGGGCGGTCGTTGGTCTTCCAGTCGTAAATCACTGCCCTGCCGTCGGGTAATATTTTCAACAAATCGTATTTGGCCACCAGCCGCAGTCCCTCCCGGTTAATGCGCAGTTCTTGTTCCGGCAGGTAGATGCCGCTATTATCCCTGGGGCAAAAGTCAGCCATGGCCCGGATCCACCGGATCACCCTCTGTGCCTCTTCCCCTTGGCCCTCTCCCACCGGCAGGCCGCTGTAATAGCGTTGGGCCAAGAGGTGAAAAAGCTGGCCCAGTTCTATGGCTTCCCGATACTCTTCCTTGGTAACCCAGTTTCCCGGCCAATAAAGACCGTCAATATACCGGCGGCGAAACTTTAAGTAGCAACTGTCAAAGGCACCCAGTGCCAACTGACTAAAATATAAGTCTTTGATATCATGTTTTGTCATTGGCGGCACGCTCCCTTGCCATAATATTCCTCAGTGCAATCAGCGCTTCACTGGGCCCAATTTTTTTCCTGAAGTAATTGTCGTAATAGGTGAGCAGTAAATTCTTTTTTACCCTGGTGATGGCCACATAGAGCAGTCTTAAACGCTCGCTTATTTCATCAATTTTAAACTGCCTGATGGGGTTTGTTGCGGTCTTCCCGGTGTGGGCCTTGAGCTCTGCCTTAATCCTGGCCATGGGGCTGTTTTTGTCTTCCTTTAGGTACCACATATCGCTTCTAAATTTGTCCTTAACAGTGCTGGGGTATTCACCGGCGGTAACCCCGGTGAGGTAGACGGTATCCCATTCTAATCCCTTGGATTTATGGGTGGTAATAAGGGATATCACCCCCGGGCTGGGCTCAAAACCCTGCTGATCATTCACCGCTTTTAAATAGGTCCGCACTGAACTCTCCATGGCGGGCAATTCTTGAGCAATATCCACCAGGTGCCAATGGGGGTATTGATGCAGCTTTTGGCGTATTAGCAGTGCCAGGTTATGGGCTATGCCCAACTGTTCCAATTCTAAGTTCATATCCTCAGCCAAAAACAGCACCAGTTCATCGGGGGGCATTTTCACACTGGCATCTAACCACTGCTGTAGTTTATTAATTCCCTGCACAAACCTGCCATAAACTTCCGGGTCTGAAAACTCTTCGGGCATTTCTAACCAGGGCAGGGCTTCACCCACCGGGTAGAGCACCTGCTCCGGAGAATATTTCTCAAACAGGCCTCCCAGTATCACCTGGGCATCATCATTTAGGTCTGATACAAAAATATTTTTCATCACCCTTATCAAATTACCGGTGTGATGGGGTTTTGCCAGGTAAGTCAGCACTTCCTTTACATCCGCCACTGTTTTTTTCTGCTTATTGGTAATTTGGCCCACTTCCTCAAAGGGTGCATTCAATAGGTGAAATTGTTCTGCGTACTTCTCTTGCATCCGCCGGGTGGGCACCAGCACTGCCACGGTGTTCTCCGGATTTTGCCGCACATGTTCAGCGGCTAGCCGGGCCACCCGTTCAGTTTCTTGCTCTTGGTTGGAAAAACCCTTGATGTGTATGGTGTAGCCATTGGTTTTTGGATTAGGAAATCGGTCCCTGTCATCCACCGGCCGAATATGCTGGGGCTCCAGTGCGCTGCGGCACTCCTTTTGGGGGTGGCTTTCGTTTACCCAGTCCACCAGCCCGTTGGCCAGGTTAATTATCTGGGTGGTACTGCGACTGGAATACAATATTTCCTGCTTTACCACATCCGGCCGGGCGCAGTAGTTGCGAAAAATCTCCGGCTCTGCGGCAGTAAAAGTTCCCAGAATTGCCTGGTTGGAATCGCCCACCCGTACCAAGTTTCCGCTGTGGGCAGATAACAAGAGTAGAATTTCCTCCTGCAGGGGTGAAGAATCCTGGGCCTCGTCTTCAAAGAAAAGCGTCCAGCGCTTTTGCAGGCGTTCTAACACCTGGGCTTCCTCTTTTAACAGGCGAAGTGCCTGCACTATTAAATCATCAAAGTCCAGCAGACCGTTCTTGTTTAGTTCCCTGGTGTATTGCCGATATATGTCCAATGCCCAGGCCAGGTATGAGCTGTCATCCAGCCGGGCCCGCATTTCTTTAATTTGCTCTGTGTTTAGACCCGCAGCTTTAATAAAGCTCACCGCATCCTTAATAATTGCGGGTAAATCCCGCTGTTCCCAGCTTTCCAGTGCCCGGTGGTACCATTTATCATGGCTGGGTATATTGATTGGCTCCATCCACAGTTTACGGTTATTGGACATCCAGTCTTGGGTCAGTTGGGCCAGCAATTTTTGCTGGCTGCCTTCATCTATTATTTGAAAGTTTTGGTTGATCAGTAAAAACTCCGGTTTTTCCTTTAAAATGGTCATCGCCAAGGAGTGCAGCGTCTTAACATCGTAGCCTTTAGAACGGGGCAGTCCCCGGTCCTCTAAAAAGTCACCGATGCGGCTGCGAAAGTTGGCCACCGCCGAATTCATCACAGTGACTATGAGAATTTTACCCCCGCCCGTTGCCTGCTTTTCTATTAAGTCCGCCGCCAAATAGGCCAGCACCGTGGTTTTTCCGGCCCCCGGCACCGCAGGCACTGCCATTTTCCCGCCCCGGTAGGCTGCCACTTCCCGCTGGCCCGGTCTTAAATTAATCACTGACTGCCACCCCCCTGCTGCACGGTTTCAATAACATCCACCAGTATACTTTCCTGTTCCCAGCCTTGGCTGCTTAGGTGACTATGGGCGGTGTAAATACCCTGGCTGCACTTTCCCAGCAGTCCTTGGACCAGCAGCCTTAGTTTTGCTTCCCTCACCTCTTGGTCGGTGGCATCATCCCACAGCAGGCCCTCTTTCCACCGCCTGGACAGCACCCAGGGGTTAGCCAGCTCTTTGGCCATGCCGGTCAGCCAGCCCCGGCTGCCCACATCCAGCCAAATTTGATATTTAACCGGTGCCACATGGGGATTTAATATCAAGTTTAGCGGCGTAGTCAGAATTACCTTGTCGGTGTTAACCGGGGGACGGTAAAGCACATCCGCTGCCAGCGTACCCCTTTGCACCATATCAATAAAGCTGTAGCCCAAGGTCTCTTCGCCGCCGGGGCGGTAGCTGGCCAAAACCCGGCGCAGTTTTACCGCAGAGTCAATTACTTGGCGGCAGGCCAATAGGTCCTCTTCAGCCTGCAACAAGGGCGACAAGAGTTCCGCAAAGGCCTGTTGAAAGAGCAGCTCTATATCCGGTCCGGCCTGCCTTCGCTCTTCTACCCACCCCTGCAGCTGACGGTAGCGCTCTGCATTGTCAAAGCCCACCCGTTCAAGGAGCTTTAAATTGTCTATATCCGGCAGTACCAGTTCATTTTTAAAAATTTCCTCGGCTAAAATACCTGCCCGCACCGGGTCAATGCCCAGTACCAAGGATAGGGTCTGCACCAGGCCGGAAAAGTTAATTTGCCTTTCCCACTGGGGGTTGCACAATAGGGCCAGTGTTACCATTGCCTGGGCAAAGGGTTGATCCAGTAGTTTTTTACCCCGGCTGACATTGGCAATGGCAATGCCCTTTTCTTGCAGTTTGTTAGTTAATATAAACTCCATTACCTTATCCACCATGGGGGCTACAAGGGCTAGGTCCCCCGGGTTTGTTCCGTCAACCACCAGTCTTTCCACCCTGGCAGCCACCTCTTCCAGCATTTCCCCCCGGCTGCCGGTGCTGATATGGCCGGCCAGCATGGCGGCATTTTCTATGGGTCCTTTTTGGCCGGCAATTAAACCGGCCAGATATTGGCCAAAGCGGTCACCTGCCCGGTCCACCCCCAGCTCTTCTTTTTCACAGCGGGGCAATATCTGTCTTATTACCCCCTCGGGATAGGCACCGAAAAACACGGTGTGGCCGCCCTGGGGGTTGTAGGCAAATGTACTGCCCTTGCAGGTGTCCATCAACTGCCTTATCAGCCCTTGGGCAGCAAAGACCGTTTCTTCTATGTCATCCACCAAGAGATACTGCCACTGGCCGGCTAAGTGTTCTAAGTAAATCTTATCTTGCATCAGTATCCGGTTAAATAATTCGATCATCAAGGAGTAGTCCAAGGTAAGGGTGGCCAGGCACTGCTTGCGAAATTTTTCCATCACCGTTACCCCTTCAGCAAGGGCAGTTGCCTTTTCTTGGCTGTGACTTGCGGCACCCAGCTGTATTAAGCGCCGGCCCGCCTCTTCCAATGAAATATTATTTACCGCTGCCTGGTTTAAGTTGTCAATTAGCTGCAGGGCCAGGTGTTCGGAAGTGGATTTAACTTCAGCAAACATGCCTTGCTGACGGGCCTCTTCCACCAATAGCCCCATCAAATAGTGAGCAGACTCCACCGTCATAAATACTGGCTGCAGGTCTTGGCCGGCAGTGGGCATTTTTTTCGTCACCAGCGGCCAATACTTCTTGATTTGGTTTTGCACAAAGCCAAAATAAGTATATATATGCAGGGTGCCACAGGCGGCTGCCTGCAGTGATTTGCGCCACTGGGATACATCGGCGGCAGAACGCAATAACACTAAAATGTTATCTGACTTTATCCCTTGGGCCAGCAGTTGTGTATAGTGTTTCTTGAGCCTTGTGGTTTTACCGCCGGCCACCGGGCCACAAATAACTTTATTCATAACATACCACCTTTTAGATAGATTAAGACAAGCCAGGTGAAGGTTTGCTATAGTAATATCTATTATAATATAACACCCGGACCACATGTTAGCAGTCCGGGTAAAGGTATTATTTTTTGTATTTAGTTGTAATGGCTTCCAAATCCTCCGCTGTCTTATTTAAATCTTCAGCCGAAGCGGCAACCTCTTCCATGGCAGCCGTTTGTTCTTCGGTGGTGGCAGCCACATTTTGTACCGCAGCGGATACTTGCTCTGCGGCCGCAGCCACATCGCTGGCCCGGATGTTCAAGGCCTGTACCAATTCCATAATGGATTGCAGGGAGCTGCTCACATCATTTACAACCTTGCGGCCCTTGGACACCTCATCCTTACCTGCGTCCATGGCATGGACAGCCTGGGCAGATTGAAGTTGTACCTGATTAATAATATGGTTAATTTCCCCCGCCGAGCGGGCCGATTCTTCAGCAAGCTTGCGTACTTCATCGGCCACCACCGCAAAGCCGCGGCCGGATTCCCCTGCCCTGGCCGCTTCTATGGCAGCATTAAGGGCCAGCAGGTTAGTCTGCTCAGCTATGCCGTTGATAGCATCCACCAGTTGACCGACATTGGCCACTTCCCTGTTTAACTGCTCCACCGTTTGAGCCACATTGTTTGACGATTGCTCAATACTTTGCATGCTTTCCAGCACCATAATAATCTGTTCCTGTCCCTGCTCCGCCTGCCGGCTGGCTTCGGTTAACTCGCCGGACACTGCACGGATGTTTTCTGCCATGTTGTCCACTGTGGCAGAAACTTCAGTCACAGTGGAAGCATTGGCTGTGGCTGCAGAAGAAGTTTGTGCTGCCTGGGCTGACAGGGAGCGGGAGGTATCGGTCACCCGATCTCCGGCCAGGGCAATGCTGGTCATCAGCTCTTTCAGGCTTTTACGCATATCTTCAAAGGCAGCTGCCAACACCCCTATTTCATCTCCACTGTTCGCCTTAATCTCTTGATCTAATTCCCCTTTAGCCACATTGCCGGCGGCACCCACCAGGGCATTGATGGGCCTAACCGCTTTTTCAGTTAATAACCACCCCACTGCCAGCAGTGCCAGGGATGTTAAAGCAATGGCTATAATGGACCTTCGGTTCATGGCGTCGGTCGCTGCAAAAACTTCATCCCTATCTGCCACCACAGCCAGCAGCCAGCCGGTGGTGGACATATCCTGGTAGCTAATTATAGAGTTTGTATCCTGAAACTGATATTCTAGCTGTCCGCTTTTTTGGGCTAACATCTCCCTGACAACTTCAGCCAGTTCATCGTCCACTAATTCCCCTGGCTCAGTAATGTTTTCCAAAAGCAACCTTTGATCAGGATGGGCAATCACTACCCCATTGCTGTCCATGAGATAAGCTCTCCCATTTTCCCCATATTTCATATCCATCACTAACTGGGCCATGCTATCTAAATTTAGCCGACTGTACAAGACACTTTTTAACTGTCCGTCACTTTTCACCGGAGCGGCTATCACCACTGCCGCAGTGCCGGTAACATTGGAAATCAGCGGCTCAGAAACAGCAAAGTTACTGCCGGCTACGACTTCCTTAAAATAAGCCCGATCACCCAAATTCACCGGGTTGTCATCGGTATTTATTGCCATGCCGTCCGGTTCTATTATGCCAAAGTTATCAAACATGTTCCCCGGCTGGGTAAGCTGCTGCTGCAATTCCCTTTTTAAATAGTCCAGGGCCACCTCACTGTCTTCATTTTGCAGGGTGTCGGTATTTGCAATTACAAAAAGAGTGTTCTCGTGTCTGGCAATCATTTGATCCAGCATTGCACTGTTAACAGATGCACTGTTTTTTAAGGTCCCATTAACATTTTCTACCTCGTTTTGAAAACTTAAATACGCAGTGCCGGAGTTAATAACTATCAGCACCAACACTGCCGCCACAATTAAGCCCAAGAACTTAATTCGTAGGCTTACATTAAGTAAGGCACCTAAAATGCCCGCCGGTTTTTTTTCCATATTTATCCCTCCACACATGATTACTTCGACAAAAAAATCATTTAACTTACATGTCCCATCAAAAATTTACAGAATTAATGAAAAATTTTTTGCCCATAATATATTTAACAAAATGGGAGGTGACTTTATTGGCACAACAACACATTCACTGTTCCGTCAACAACTGCCACTACTGGCAAAATGGCAACAAATGCATGGCCAATGAAATTGTTGTGGTAAGCGACGATTTTGGTGCCCAACAGCCGGACTATGTTGACGCATCCCTGGCCCAACAAATTGCTCCCACACCGGCAGAAAACTGCATGCAAACCTGCTGTAAGACCTTCGTACACAAAAACTCAAGTCAAATTAAAGCAGACAAGGTATATAGAACCCAATAACAGCAAAGGGGCGCAATGGTAAATTGCGCCCCTTGTTCTTATGTACTTTTAATGAAGCATTAGTTTTGGTTGAGTGAGGTTGCTTAATACATTTATCAGGTAGTCCACTGTTTCTTTTTGATGTTCATCAATTTCCAGTTCTTCCACCTGTTCTAATAAATTCCATAATCCTCGGTTGACATCCCGAATCAGTAAAGCAAAGGGTTTAAACTCTCCCTTGTCGTTCATACCGGCAGACAAGCCTTTGGTCACCAACTCCCAATCACACATTAGTACCAAGTGCTGCTTTGAAGTTACATGTCGGAAAAACTCCCACATTTCGGGGGTAAAACCTACCAATATGCCTGCTCCCTCTTCCCAATCAATGTCTAGCACCACCATAAACTCGTCGGAGTTTACCATAACCAGTTCCCAACTAAACCAGTAATCAATTTCTTCCCCTGCATGAAACATTTCAAACAGGTCAGATAAATCTTCCTTTAAGGTGGGTAGCACTAATACCAATGCCTCGTCAGATTCGCCAATAAATTCCGGAAAAATAATTTCTTTTTCCAAGGCCAACCACCTCCTTCTTATCTTCTATGCCTATTCGCCACCACACATAAAATTCCTGCTTAATTGCTTTCATTTCGCCGGTGTTATAAGAAGTAACAACAGCCGCAATTTATTACGGCTGTTGTTGTTCTTAATCAACCAATATTGTAATTACCTGTTCAATTTGCCGGTTAGTTTCTATAAGCTTGGCGTCGCGCGGGTGAGTAATCACAGTGAGATAGGCTGAGCCGGCTTGGGGCTCCCGGGTGGTATAGGTTACATATAGGCTACCTTGGTTTACCACCACATCTTTTATTTCAATAACATAACCACTGGAAGGTTTGCTTCCCCACGTCATTTCCAGCATATAAGCACTGTCCCTTTGCGGTATTAAGTTATAGCTAACACCATGAATATTTTTAGTGCCGGATTCAGTTTCTTCCGTTGCTGCCAACCTTTCAACAAGATAATCTATTTCCTCTTTGGCCACCGGGGCATCCAGTTGTTCAGTATCCCAGTCGCTTGGCATCATACCCAAGCGGTACAAGAGTTCTAAATTGGTATACTGCCGGTTCGTTATTTCATTTAAGATAATGCCCTTGCTTTCTAATTTATTAATTACGGCATTGGCTAACTGATCCCTGGTAATATTTTTTACTGTGCCCTTGGTAATCTCCTCTAAAGAAGTTGTAAATTCAACACTGTGCTGCAGCGGTTTTTTTACCTCTTCCACCGCCGGTAATTTCTGTTCCACCCCGCCTCCGGTTTGCTGGGCAGTGCTACCCACCGCAGGCATCACAATTAAAAGACCTCCAATTACCAAAGCAGCCAAATACCTTTTCATCTTACATGGCACCTCCGTATACTAAATAGACGAAAAAAATGTTTATTTAGTTCCATAAATATTAAAACACAGGCCAAAAAGCCTGTGTTTTAATATTTATATAAACTCCACTTTGCCGTCTTTTAAGCTGGCTACCCTGGCCAGTGACTCAATGCGTATACCTTGGGCCCGCAGTTCTTTACCGCCGCCCTGAAATGCTTTTTCCACCACAATGCCCACACCCACCAGGGTGGCCTTTGCTTGTTTTACAATACTATGCATGCCCCGCAAGGCCTCTCCCCGGGCTAAAAAGTCATCCACTATTAATACCCGGTCTTCAGGTTTCAAGTAAGATTTAGAAACAAATATTTCAACCGCTTCTTTTTTGGTATAGGAATACACCGAAGAGCTAAAATAGCGGTGATCTATTGTGGCGGCATGTTTTTTCTTGGCGAAAAGCACCGGCACATTGAGTGCTATGCCGGTCATTAAACCCACAGCAATGCCGGAGGCCTCCACAGTGAGGATTTTAGTCACCCCTTGGTCTGCGTAAAGGCGGGCAAACTCATCACCAATGGCTTTGATAAAATGCGGATCCAATTGGTGGTTGAGAAATGAGTCTATTTTTAATATATGATCAGATATTATTTTTCCCTCTGTCAGTATTCTGTCCTTGAGCAACTGCATTTTAAGATACCCACTTTCAAATTATGTTTAGTTTAGTCATCGTTCTTCCCGATCATAGTATACTCCCAGGGCCCTAGGGGCACCCACCCCACCGGTTTGAGACCTGCGGGTGGCAATAATCAGTACCAGGATGGTACAAAGATAAGGGAGCATACTCAGAAAATATGCAGATACCTGCACATCCATCAATTGCATTCTAAAGCCAAGTGCATCTATACCGCCAAACATATATGCACCCAACATTGCATAGAGGGGGTTCCAAGCGGCAAAGATCACCAATGCCACCGCTATCCATCCCCGGCCGGCGGTCATGTTTTCCATCCACGAGGGTGCATAGGCAAGGGATAGATAGGCCCCGCCAACCCCTGCCAGCATACCGCCCACCACAGTGTATAAATAGCGGGTGAAGGAAACACTGACGCCCAGCGAATCGGCAGAACCGGGGTTTTCACCCACAGCCCGCAAGTTTAAGCCCATTCTGGTGCGGTAAATATAATACCAGGCAAGGGGAACTAAAATAAAACTTAGATACACCAGCGGATCATGGTTAAAAAATATCGGCCCCACAATTGGAATATCTGATAAAAAAGCAATTTTTACTGACTTAAAGCTGGATACTAAAGGCTGCCCAATATATGCCTTGCCTAAATAACCGGATAATCCTGTACCAAAAATGGTCAGCGCTAACCCGGTCACCACCTGGTTGGCCCTTAGGGTTACTGTCAGGGCGGCATGAATTAAGGCCAAGAGGCCACCGGCAAACATGGCCGCCATCACCCCAAGCCAAGGGTTGGCCGTTAAAAAGGCTACCATAAAACCTGTTACCGCACCAACTAACATCATACCTTCAACACCCAGGTTGATTATACCCGAACGCTCGGTAAAAATCTCCCCCAGGGCGGCGAATAAAAGCGGGGTACCGGCTGTAATTGCAGCAGTACAAATGGTAATAATTGTTGTCGTTTCCATCAGTTACCCCCCACCTTCTTGCTATTAAATACGATGCGATAACGGGTTAAGATTTGTCCACCCAATACAAAGAACAAGATCAAGCCCTGCAACATAGATACAATGGCTGCAGGAATACCGGTGGTTTGTAAACTGTAACCTCCGGCTTCTAAGCCACCAAAGAGTATTGAAACCGCTATAATGGCACCGGGGTGCAAATGCGACAGCCAGGCTATAATTATGGCGGTGTAGCCATAACCCACACTGATACTATCCTGTAAACGGTGCATAAGGCCAGATACTTCGGCCATGCCGGCTATACCTGCTATGGCCCCACTTACCATCATCACTAAAATAATATTTTTACTAATACTCATACCCGCATAACGGGCGGCGGTTTCACTTTCACCGATAACCTTAACTTCATAACCCCAGCGGGTATGTTTCATGCCATAGTATATTATAACCGCCAGCACAACGGCAATAAGCAATCCGGCATGGACACGGCTGTCCCCAAAGGTGGGCAGCCTGGCCGCATCTGCAAAGGCCGCCGTCAGCGGAAAGTTAAATCCTTGGGGATCCCTCCAGGGGCCGTATACCAGGTACTCCATCCATAGGATAGCCACATAGTTTAGCATTAAGGTTGTTATAATCTCGTTTACACCCAGGTATGCCCGGGGAATTGCCGGCAGCATACCCCATATGCCGCCGCACAGTGTACCCATGATGAACATGGCAGGTATCAGTACCAAGGCCGGATAATCCGGAAAATTCAAGGCCACCCATGTGGCACCAACGGCACCCATTACCAGTTGTCCCTCGGCACCGATGTTCCACAGCTTCATTTTAAAAGCAATGGCAACCCCCAGTGCACACAGCATAAGCGGTATTGATTTTACAATTGTTTCCGAAATGCCATAGCCGGAGCCAAAGGCCCCCTTAAACATTGTCATATACGCCCGGGCAGGGTCATGTCCGGACAACCACAAAAACACCGCTCCGGTAAGCAAAGCCAGTACCACCGAAAATAGCGGCACCAATATGTTGCCCGCCGGCGAAGCATCAGCCCTTTTTTCAAATGTCAACGGTGAGTTCATGAAGCTTTAACCTCCGATTTTTTAGAACCTAACATCATTAGGCCTATTTCTTCCGGGGTAGTTTCTTTTACAGGCACAACACCCATTAATTCGCCCTTATAAAGTACACCCACCCGGTCTGCCAGTTTAAATATTTCCTCTAAATCCTCTGAAATCAACAGTACTGCCGTTCCTCTGGAAGCCTGTTCCAGCAGTAGGCGATGCACCGCCTCTGTGGCAGCAATATCCAGTCCCCTGGCGGGAAAAACTGCCACCACCAGCTTTGGCTCAGCGGATAACTCCCGGGCCAGCAGCAGTCGCTGCTGATTACCTCCGGACAAGAGACGCACCGGGGCATCTAGGGTGGTGAGTTTTACTTCAAAGTCTTCAATCATCTTTTTGCTATAGGCCACCGCTTTTTTTAAGTTAATGAATAACCCTTTGCTTATGCCGGGGCTGCGGTAGTTCTTTAAGATTAAATTATCCAGCGCACCCAAGGCCGGCACCAATCCCGTTCCCAGGCGGTCTTCAGGCACGTAACTGATGGCATTATTAATGGCTTGTCTGGAAGTCTGGTTGGCTATGTTTTTTCCGTCTAAAACTATGCTGCCGCTTGTTATGTTGCGCAAGCCCACCAAGACCTCAGCCAGTTCACGGCGGCCGTTACCGGCAATACCGGCAATGGCCATTATTTCACCGGCGCCAATGGTTAATGATATGTCATGCAAGCCCGGCCGGTGGCCCTGGGCAGCGGCATTAACCCCAGACATTTCAAGCATTGGTTTGCCGATTATTTTTTCTTGGCGTTTGGCAGTGCTAATAAAGTCATGACCCACCATTAACCGGGCCAACTCCTTGGCCGTTACCTCACTGCGGGATAAGGTAGCCACCGATTTTCCCCTGCGGAGCACCGTTACACGGTCGGCAATATCCATTACTTCATGCATTTTGTGAGTGATAATCACCACACCATGGCCCCGTGCTGCCATCTGCCGCAGCGAAGTAAACAATTCCTGCACCTCTTGGGGAGTGAGCACTGCGGTGGGTTCATCTAAAACCAATATTTTAGAGCCCCGGTAAAGCATTTTTGCAATTTCTACCCGCTGTCTTTCCCCCACAGAGAGCTGCCATATTTTAGCAGTGGGATCCACGCCCAAACCATAGCTCTCGGATAGTTGTGTTAGCCTCTTTTCCACATCTTTGGTGCGCAGGATAAGGCCCAGTTCCTTGGAGCCCAACACTACATTTTCGGCCACAGTAAAGATATCCACCTGTTTAAAGTGTTGGTGAACCATTCCGATGCCAGCGGCAATGGCATCCCTTGGGTTCTTAAAAACCTGCCTTTGTCCTGAAATAAATATTTCACCCTCATCCGGACGATAAAAGCCGGAAAGAATAGACATCAGCGTACTCTTACCGGATCCGTTTTCGCCCAGCAGGGCATGTATTTCCCCTTCTTTTACCGTAAAATTTACTCTGTCATTGGCTAACACACCGGGAAATTTTTTGGTGATGTTCACCATTTCTATTAATGCATTGTTACTCATAAAAATTACCGCCCCTTATAACATAAATGGGCGCTGACAGACAGTTCTGCCAGCGACCCCTTGTATTAGTTTATGGTACCTATTACGCCTTCTACAAACCAATCGATGCTCAACATTTCTTCGTCGGTGAGTTTTTCACCTTCGGCAACCCTTTCATTGCCGTCTTGGTCGTATATGGGTCCGTGGAACACATCCCACTCACCGCTTAAGATCAGTTCTTTCTTTTCTTCCACAAGCTCTTTTACTTCATCGCTTACCATGGGACCAAAGGGTGCCAGATCAACAACGCCTGACTCTAAGCCGCCCCAGTAAGCTTCCGGTTTCCAGGTGCCTTCTTTTACTGACTTAATAACTTCCACATAATATGGACCCCAGTTCCAAACCGGTGAGGTTAATACGGTATCGGGAACCATAACGCTCATGTCACTGTTGTAGCCAACACCATATTTACCGGCTTCTGCTGCAGCCTGCATAGGACCGGGGGTGTCTTGGTGCATGGCAATTATGTCAGCACCATCGTCCAAGAGTACCTTTGCGGCATTCTTTTCTTTCACAGGATCATACCAGGTATTAGTCCAAATAACTTTTACCACGGCATC
This sequence comes from Desulfofalx alkaliphila DSM 12257, assembly GCF_000711975.1. NCBI lineage: Bacteria > Bacillati > Bacillota > Clostridia > Eubacteriales > Peptococcaceae > Desulfofalx > Desulfofalx alkaliphila. The sequence continues at coordinate 67,029 of NZ_JONT01000011.1, forward strand.
CGGGTTTACGGAACGAACACCCAGGGTAAAGGCGTTAATGCCGCGCACCACTTCAGGAATTGGGAAAGCTGCCACATAACCGATGGTGTTAGTTTCAGTTTGTAAGCCTGCAGCAATACCGCTCAAATAACGGGGCTGGTAAATCCGTCCAAAGTAATTGCCGGCATTGTCAGCTGTTTTGTCTCCTGAGCAGTGCATAAACACCACATCGGGATTTCTTTCAGCAACAGCGATGGTGCTGTCCATGTAACCAAAGCTGGTGGTAAAGATGATTTTTGCACCCTCATTAACCAAGCGCTGCATTTCTGCTTCACTGGCAGGACCCTCTGCCACGTCTTCAATATAAATTGCGTCAACCCAGTCCAGTTGTGCCTCTATATATTGTCTGGCTTTTTCATGGGCATAGGTCCAACCATAGTCGCCGGTGGGGCTTACATAAATAAACCCAACCTTCATTCTTTCTTCTTCATCATCGCCTGCACCTGTGGCCGGTTCATCATTGCCGCCACAGGCTGTGGCCAGCATGGCCACGGCCAGTACCAGTGCCAGTACCAGCGTCAGTCTTGCTTTTTTTAGCATTTTCCTCCCCCTCATTTAATTATATTTTTTATTTGTTAAATTATGGGCCCTTTGTTTATAAGTAAATATTAAAAGCCCAAGCGGCTTGGTTCACATCTAGCGTGCGAAATCCACCGCTTGGGCTTATAAGCTAATACCCTTAGGTGTAGCCGGTTAAGTAGCTAACCGACTTGCACCGGCAGTATACCGGTACATTTTCCCACGTAGTCAGGCAATTTACGGTTGCCCGGTAGAGACTCTTGAGCCATATTCTCAAGTATATACGTGCTTATTATCTTTTCGACAATATCATATTAACAGGGCTGGCAGAGCCTGTCAACGCCTCTTTGTTAATTAAATGTTAATTCTTTTGCTTCTAACACTTCTTCCGGTAATTTAATGTTTATTGGTTCATTGAAATCACTGTAGTTAAATTCATAGTTTGTCCTCAGGGCCCTAAAGGGCAGCTTTTCACCCAAAAGCTTTTGATTGTAGGTGATTAATGCCTGGGTATTCACCCTGACGGGCAGGTAGCTTTCTTTATCTATTGCCGATACACCCATGAAGGACATGGAATCAACCAATGACTGATTTGCCCTAAACAGCTCATTATTAAATACTTCCGGCAGGTCCTGGGCTAACATTTTCATTAGTTGACTAAAATTGTTTATGCGGCCGTAAAAGGCCACCTGGTAGCAATCTTTACCCTTTATCCGCACATCATCCAGTACCCGGTAATAAAAAATTTCATCCAGTTCTGCACTGACAATGGGATTACGGTTGCGGTTGACGGTGCTAAAGTCCGGCACCATATCCGATGGGTACTTAATCCACTCCGACTGCCCAGTGGCTGCATCAAAGATTCTCATATACATACCCTCATGGTTATAGTACTGCTCCGTATTAATTGCAGGTATTGTTAAGTCACCCAATTGGGGCATGCTGGTAGATATTGATTGATACAGGCCTTGGTTGCTGTTAAATTTAGTATCCATAAGGGTATCAAAACTGAGGTAATTATTTTTGCTGCCTGCCACCTGTTGGGCCATTTCCGGCATTAGTTCCATAATCATATTCATTTTACCGGATATGCGCATGGTGGCTGCATCTTTAATCATCTGTTGAGATTTTTGGTTAATTTCCCTGCCCCGATTGTTGGTGGCAAAGGCTCCCACCAGCAGCCTGTCACCCTCTTGCCTGGTGATAATACCGGAAGGGTTGGCTGTTTGAGAGAGAAAGCCTTCCTTTACACACCAGGTGTAGGGCCCAGCCGCCCAGGGGTGTTTTTCCAGGCCCGGCACCTTGATATTATCTGCCGGAAGAAGGGGCAAGCCCAACACCCTACTTAGCATTACCACTGCTTCCACTCGGCTGATGGTTTGATCGGGCCGTACCGTCCCATCGGTATATCCTTGGATTATCCCATAGCTCAGCAGCTTGTTAAGGTCCTCTGCATACCATGCATCGGCAGTATTATTACCGGGTGACCTTGCTTCCATTGCGCTGAAGCCGGCGGCATTACTGAGCATTACCGCATATTCTGCCCTAGTTAATTGATCACTGGGCTCCCCTTGGGGCAGCAAGGCCATCAAATCCCCCGGGGTAAGTTCTTCTGCAGCCGCCGCCAAGGGACCTGCCATTGACAGCATACAGGCTATTATAAAAAGTAAAAAAATCTTTCTCATAATGGACCTCCTAATTATACTTAACCTGGTATATTCTACAACCGTTGCCAATATCCTGTTATTACGAAAAAGTGTTATTTTAAAAGGGTATTTTTCTCTAATGTAGAATATTTAAGTATTTGGCAGGCGAAAAAAAAAATATTTGAGGTGTTCATTTTGGCAGTTAAAATTGTAACAGACAGTACCGCTGATCTGCCCCAAGAGTTGCTGGATCAGCATAAAATTGCAATGGTACCTCTCACGGTAAGGTTTGGAGAGAAATTATTTAAAGACCGGGTAGAAATATCACCCGGTGAATTTTACGACCTTTTACAAAAGAATAGTGATATACCGGTATCAACTTCACAGCCGCCTCCTATGGACTTTTTTGATACATATAAAGAATTGGCAGAAGAGGGGCACAGTATTATATCTATCCACATTTCCGGAGACATGAGTGGCACCATCCAGGCGGCAAAACTGGCAAAATCTATGCTGCCGGAAGCCGATATCCATATTATTGATTCGAGATCGGTAAGTGTTGGTCTGGGCTTATTGGTGCTCACCGCTGCCCGGGCAGCAGAGGAAGGAAAATCGGTGGATGAAGTACTGGAATTAATTAATTACGTCTTGCCGAAAATGAAGATATATTTTGTGGTGGACACCTTGGAGTACCTGGCCAAGGGTGGCCGCATCGGGCAAGCCACTGCTTATATGGGCTCACTGTTAAATATAAAGCCTATCTTGGCGGTCTATGAAGGTGAAGTGCAGCCGGTGGAAAGACTGCGGGGTCGTAATAAAGCCGTAAACAGAATGGTTGAGCTGGTAAAAGAGCAAACAGAATGCAGAAGGTGCCGCTGTATAGTGGCCCACGCCGGCAATCCCCAGGGACTGGAAGATTTGTTGGAAAAAGTTCGGCAAAACGTTAAATGCGAGGAAATCCTGGTAAGCGAATTGGGGCCGGTGGTGGGTAATCACGGTGGCCCCGGTATTGTAGGGTTATCATTTTATACCTTTTAAAAAAAGAATCAAAAAGAAGGGGCCTAAAAAGCCCCTTCTTCTTTATTCCACCAAGGGTCTGTAGTATTTTTTCGGGTGTTTGCACAGCGGACATTCTTCCGGCGGTTCGTTGCCTTCATAAATGTAGCCGCATTCTCTACATTTCCACTTTACAGGTTGATCTTTGTATAAGAGTTTTCCTTGTTTTAATAACTCCAGCAGCTGGGCAAACCGTTCAGCGTGGTGTTTTTCCACCTTTTGCAAGGCCTTAAATAATTCCGCTGCCTCTTCTTCTCCCTCTTCCCGGGCCACCTTTTCAAATTCTACATACATATCTTCATATTCAAAGGATTCATTTTCTACGGCGGCCTGCAGGTTTTTCTCAGTGCCATTAATTCCGTTCAGCAGTTTTAATATTTGCTCGGCATGTTCTTTTTCATTGGCAGCAGTTTCTTCAAAGTATTCTGCTACTTCCAGCCAGCCTTCTTTACGGGCAACGCCGGCCCAAAAAGTATAGTTGTTTCTTGCTTGGCTTTCTCCGGCATATGCCGCTTTTAAATTGTCAATGGTTTTCTTACTCAAATCTTCTCCTCCTTTTTAATTGGTATACATTAACATGCGCCAAAAATTAACAGGGTATGCATTAAAATAACAGCTTTTTGGGCATAATAAAGAAGATTTATGTTGTAGTTTATATTTTACCCTCGGGAGGAAAAAAATGCAAGGAAAAGTAAAGTGGTTTAGCGCCAGTAAAGGCTATGGCTTTATTGAAAGCAACGAAGGCGGGGATGTCTTTGTTCATTTCTCTGCAATTGACGGGGAAGGTTTTAAAACCCTGAATCAAGGAGATCTTGTGGAGTTCGAAGTGACAGAGGGACTGCGCGGCCCCCAGGCAAGTAAGGTCAGTGTAATATAAAAAATAACCCGGATTCCCGGGTTATTTTTTATATCAATTTAACAGCCCCTACCGCCGGGGCATCCGCTGCCGCTACTTTCAGAAGATTGTTCTGAATTTTCCTCACAAGAAACGGGGCAGTCACCGGGTACATTAGATTTTAAGGAATTTTCATTTTCAAGGCTGCCACATCCGCCGTCGGAACAGCTTTTATTGATTTGTTCTTTTGACAATTTATCACCTCCGTTAATATTGTACCCAATGTAGAAGCATTTACACCGGGTATAATTTGAGTTTTCCCCATAAATTGCCATTTTTTAATTATCCAATAAATCCAACAGCGGATCATAGCCGATAATACCGACAACAGTGGTTTTTGCTCCTAGAACTGTCATTGTCTTGCCCATGGTGGAGTTGCGCAACCTTTCGGACATGCCTAATCCGGTAAAAGCTAAACCACCGATAATACTCAGCATTCTTTCGCCACCGGTCATATTGCGGCGCATTTTATATCACCCCTGTATTAGTATGTTCCGGTGCCTTATTTATACTATGGTAGTTTTTTCCCATTGCCGTCGGTATGCAGAAAATTTTTCATAACCACATTTACCGCAAGCCAGTAAATGCACACAATGGTCGTCATCGTTTTGCAGGTAATTGTCTTGGTATATTTCTTGATCCAGATAGGGACTGTAGGGATCATAAAAATCCTGCAGCAAGCCAAGATTTTCCATAATTTCACCGCAGTTTGGGCAGCTTTCAGTGACGGCCTCCAATTGATTGCAAAGCAGGCAGGTATAATCCACATAGATCACCACCGCATTAAGTGCTGGTTTTATTATTGGGTTTAAAGGGCGGTCTTATGTATTTCTCTTTCTTATTAACTGTTCCACTGCCTTTTCGGTATTGGCAACCAATTTATTAATATCTTCGGCAGTGGCCTTATCTATATGCAGCCCGGCCACCACCACCACCGCCTCATTCCATTGTTTGGCAATTTTTTCTGCCATAAGGCGGGCCAAATCATCTTCTTTGTGGTTTATTCGCGGCAGCACAAAGGAATTGCAAGAAACCACATCCTTTTGGGCCAAACTGGGACGGGGTAAAGTCATTACCACCGCTCCCACATGGGGTTTTTCGCCGCCGAAAATTTGCACAGCCACACCGTCATCGGTCAAGGTGGCCATAAGGCTTACCCTATGTTTACCGTCCCCCACCCTAATTTGTATTGTTTCAACCATAGTGACTACCTGCCTTATTAATATTTGCTATGCTGCCGTTAACAGCTATCAACCTCTTCCAGCGGCTAAACATTAGCGTAACCACCAGGGCCACTATTAATCGGGGTACCACCAGTATAATCCAGTTGGCACCCAGCACCATAAAAAGTGCCGTATCTTCAAACAAAGAATGACATACTGCCAAAAAAACATTAATTAAATATAAATCGCGAAAATCAAGGTCGCCGCTTTTGGCAGCTTCTAAAATAATACCGGCACCATAACTAATGCCAATAACTAAGCCTGCCATCAAAGGAACGCTTGATCTATTGGACATTTTATATAGTTTGGTTAACGGATTAAGCAGTGAACTAACCTTATCAAGTAAATTTAGGTCCTTGATAATTTCTAAGAATAACATCAGGGGAATGATTATGGCTGCCATTATCCAAACCTGCTCCAGACTTCCCTGAAAAGCATCATTAATAAAGGCCGTAAAATCCAAAGCTTATCCTCCTTACAAGACCTACCGGCAGTGAATAGCCGTTAATCCAAATGTAGTTAAGGCCCCTTGCCAAAAAATTTAAAGGGCAAAATTTAACACCACCGCACTTAATATAGAAAGAACAAGTCTAATAATAACAATAGGTGTTCCGTTTACACCGGTACGCTTGCATATGGCTGTTTCTACAAATATACTGTGGCAAATTAGCAGCATCACCGCCAGAATGGTTATTTGTTTATGGGTCAGTGAAAGGGACACCATCACCCCAATGGCTGCGTAAATGTTTAGGAAATAACCCATAATTATGGCTAAAGATGCTTCTCCGGGAAGCCCAAGGTAATGCATAAAAGGTTGGCAGACCCCGGCCAACCAATCAAACAAGGGTGTATGGCTTAAAAAGGTCACAAATATATAAACCGGCACCACCACCTTAACCAATTCCCAGGTGGTGCCTATTCCTTTGGTTATTCCGCGCTTGAATGTTTCTGTGGTTACCATGTTGTTAGCCCCCTAAGATGTCTTGCTACCATTTGGTCTGTCAGGCCTAAAGTTTTGCCTTAACGCTCAGTACCCGGTTGTCCTCCACCCGGCGGGTAATTCTTTGCTGATCAAAATATTCCAGTATTGGAAGGGCGTACTTTCTCGAGGTTTGTAATAGATCTCTGGTTTCTCCAACGGAAATGGTTTTGTTTTCCCTTAAAAAACCAATTATTTTATTTTTGGCTGCATTTACTGTTTCAGCGTGCCAGTACATATCATCGGTAATTTTGTGTACCCTTTCCACCCGCATTAGATAGGCTAAGTATTCCTGGGCATCCCCTTGCTTTAATTCCAATTGTTTAACTACTTCTTTCCAAACAGGGGGTTGAAAGCCTTTACTCTTTAATAATTCTTCTATTTTAGCAACATACCGGGCGTCTTTACCGGTGGGTTGCCCGGTGAAATTCGGCAGGGCCACCGTTTGGGGATTGAGCTCAATGATGCCGTCCTGCTGCATGGTTTGCAGCACAGACTGAAATACTTTTGTGCTTTGCCCGGAAAACATTCGGGAGCGCAATTCTTCTTTGGGGAAGCCCTCCCGTATGGAGTATTGTTTGTGATAGTCAGTTAAAGCATCGGTAATCTGTTGACACCAGTACCGGTAGCGATTGGCCAGCAGCACCAGTTTATTTCCTTCAGCTTTAATTATTTTTACCCTATTGTTTTGGTCCAGAATATCGATGGCCTGTTCTGTTTCTGCCTCAGGCATTTTAAGCCCAGAGGAAATTTCAGTTGTATTTAAAGGGACTTGTTGGGCAGATAAAAACTGCTCCACCAGCTCTTCAGGGCTACCCTTTTCTTTGGTAATTAAGGCTGCAATTACTTCTTGTCTAAAACGCTTGTGTCTTGGGGGGTTGGGGTCAATAACAGTGCCGCCGCCAATTGTGTGCACAGGTGAGTAACTTCTGATTACAAACCGGTCCCCTTTTCCTGCCACCACCTTGTCTTCCAGTTGAAATTGCACATAGGCTTGCTCTCCGGGTTGCAATTCCTCCCGATCCAACAATACCACCCGGCCCATTATCTCATCCGTACCGATGTGCAATCTCGTTCTGGTGCGATTTCTTATGGGTCTCTCTGCGCTTTTTAACAAGTGTAGTTTTGTATCCAGTCGATAGGAAGGGGTTAAGGCCCCCATTGATGAAACAACGTTACCCCGTTCTATCTGTTCTACTTCCACCCCCGCAAGATTTACCGCCACCCTTTGCCCGGCCCGGGCACTTTCCACTTTCTTGCCGTGCACCTGTAGACCCCGCACCCGGGTAGTGATAGCAGGGGGCATAATGACAATTTCATCACCCACAGACAGTTTGCCGGAAATCATTGTACCTGTCACCACTGTACCAAAGCCTGTAACTGAAAACACTCGGTCAATGGGTAGGCGGATCTGGCCCACTGTGGGCCGTTCTTGTACATTTTCTACCAGGTCATCAATGGTGTTTATCAGTTCCGGTAGGCCTTCCTTTGTCACCGAAGACACCGGGATTATTGGGGCATTTTCAAAGGTAGTGCCGGCTAAAAAATCTTGTACTTCTTCTTTCACCAAATCAAGCCAATCAGCATCCACCAGATCAATTTTTGTTAACACCACTATGCCCGCTTTTACTTGCAACAGCTGTAAAATGTCAAAGTGCTCCTTGGTCTGGGGCATTACCCCTTCATCGGCGGCAATAACCAGCAGTACCAAATCTATGCCGCCAACCCCAGCCAGCATATTTTTTATAAAACGTTCGTGCCCCGGTACATCCACTATGCCGGCCCGGCGTCCGCTGGGCAAAGTTAACGAGGCAAAACCCAATTCAATGGAAATGCCCCGTTCCTTTTCTTCCCGCAGGCGATCTGTTTCTATACCGGTTAATGATTTTATCAGCATGGACTTGCCATGGTCCACATGACCGGCAGTACCAATAATTACATGTTTCATTGTTTATCACCGCCTTTTAATGGCTGCAGGGCCTCAATTAAGGCCTGTAAAAGCGGCTGGGTATCATTGGCTTGCAAGGTGCGCACGTCTAACAGCAGCCGGTCGCCTTGCACCCGGCCAATCACCGGTGGATCGCCGGAGCGAAGTCTCTCAGTCAGCTGTTCCACCGATACATGGCGAGGGCTAACGGCCACCAGACCGGTAGGTAATTGGGCAGTGGGCATTGCCCCACCCCCCACCTGTGATAAGCCCTCTTCAAAGGTGGTTTGGGCCAGGTCTTTTAGGCCATCGCCTATTGTCTTGGCCAGTTCTGTGGCCCGCCGGTGCAAACTGTCCACCGGCTCAGTAAGCATGCGCAGGGTAGGTATTTTTTGCAGTGCACCCTCCGGATCCAAGTACTCCCTTAGGGTGGCCTCTAGGGCCGCCACTGTAAATTTGTCTATTCTCACCGCTCGGGTTAATGGGTTTTTCTTCATTTGATCTATGTATTCTTTTTTACCCACAATAATACCGGCCTGGGGACCACCCAGCAGCTTATCGCCGGAGAAGGTAACCACATGGGCTCCATCGGCCACAGTTTGCTGCACAGTGGGCTCATCTGTTAGGCCAAAACTGGCCAGGTTAACTAAAAAACCGCTGCCTAAATCACTCATCACAGGCAGTTTGTACTGTTGTCCCAAATGTACCAGTTCCGCCACCCTTGTCTCTTTGGTAAAACCCACGATGCGGTAGTTACTGGTATGTACGTTTAACAGCAATGCTGTCTCTTCACCTATGGCTTTTTCGTAGTCCTGGGGATAGGTTTTATTGGTGGTTCCCACTTCCACCAGCCTACAGCCGCTTTGTTCCATCACTTCCGGTATTCTAAAGGAACCGCCAATTTCTACCAGTTGACCCCGGGAAACTATCACTTCTTTTCCCCTGGCCAAGGTACCCAGTGCCAGCAAAACAGCCGATGCGTTGTTGTTTACCACCAGTGCCGCCTCAGCCCCGGTAAGTTTGATTAGCAATTCTTCCACCGCACTGTAGCGGGAGCCCCGCTTGCCGGTGTTTAAATCAATTTCTAAATTGCAGTAGCCACCGGATATTGTTTTTACGGCCTGGCAGGCACTTTCGGCTAACAAAGCCCGGCCTAAGTTAGTGTGCAATACCACCCCTGTGGCATTGATCACCGGACGCAGATTAGGCCTCTTCCATTGATTTACTAACTGCAATACATCATCGACAATTGTTTTTAATTGAAGGTCCTGCCCATCCCCGGATAATATTTTATTCCGGGCAGTATCCAACACCTTTCTAATGGCACCAACCACTTCAGCACGGGGGTATTCTTTTAACAGTTGTGATATTTCTGATTTATTTAAAACTTCATCCACCGCGGGCAGTGCCCGCAGCCTTAGTACCTGTTCAGCCCTCGCCATCTTTGCCTCCGCTTTGCTTATTTATTTTTTTCATTATAGGACAATCTTTCACCGCTATGCAAGGGAATGGTATTAACCAATTTTGCTGCCCCTTTAGCCGCCGTAAAGATTCCCCTGGCAGCAAGGCTTAGGGCCGCCTTACCGCCGGCATACGCAACCTTTGTAACATGGGCTGCAGCCTTTTTGGCCAGGTCGGCAGCCACTGCTTTACATACTGCTAAATCCCTCTCTATTATATCCAAGGTGAGTTCAAATTTTTCCAGGTATGAGTTTCTTTGCTGGGGTGATATATCTTTTAATATTTTTACCAGCACCGTTAAAGCCACAATGATATCATCCAGCTGGCCCAAAACCGGAACAAAACCGGGCACCAAGTCAATGGGTGATAACAAGTAGGCCAAGCCGGCACCCAGCAGTAACTTTTGCTTGCGGGTAAGTACCATGGTACTGAATATGTTAAATATCAACTTGCCATACACCGCAAAACGCTTGAGCACCGGTGTAAAGTCTATGTTAGACAAGCCGCCACCCCCCATTAGTATTGTAACATTATATGGTAGTATATCAAATTATAAAAGTATCCAGTATAGAAAAAGCTGGTTTGTGCCCCAATGATATAAATATGGGGTGGACATCCGGTCCACCCCATACTTTAGCCCACAAACTTTATTAAATTTAAACCAATTTCTTCACTGAAGGCCCGGTCTACTTGGCCTTCAATGACGTCCAGCACTATCTCGCCGGTACAGCTAATAACCGCTTGATTTAAGTGACCGCCAAAGGCCTTGTAGGTGCTGTCTGTTAAGGTTATATGTAAATGCAGGTAAACTTCGCCGTTCATTTCTGAAATATTTCCGGTCAATGAGGCAATTTCCATATCGCCGGTGACCTCTTTTGAATGATATTTTTTTGTGCCCGATTCAAAAATTCCAATTACCGCTTTATTTATGGCACCAATGCCGGTAACAGTGCCCAATTTAATAGCATTTTGCCGGCAAACGGCCTTTATTGATTCAATAACCTCGTCGCCCTTATCTAACCGCAGCACATACTTATTTCCAAACTTTTGGTACTCCATGATAACAGCCCCTTTTTTAATAGTATCTCAATATATCATAATGGGTGTTGCGCTGGGCCGGACGGTAGCCGGCATCTTTTATGCAGTGAATAATCTCTTCCATTGGCACCCAATTGGATACCCCGGCGGCCCTAACCACATTTTCTTCTAACATGGTACTGCCGAAGTCATTGGCGCCAAAGGAAAGAGCCACCTGTGCCAACCTGGCCCCTTGGGTTACCCAAGAAGCTTGAATGTTGGGCACGTTATCCAGCATTAATCTGGACACCGCCAGCGTCTTTAAATATTCCACTCCACCGGCGGTGTTTCCGCCCAGTTGGGTATTCTTTGGTTGATAGCTCCAGGGGATAAAAGCAGTAAATCCCCCGGTCTCGTCCTGGGCATCACGCACCCTTAACATGTGCAGTACCCGCTCCTCCGGAGTTTCCACATGACCGAACATCATGGTGGCGGTGGTTTTCATTCCCAGCAGATGAGCTTGTTTCATCACTTCTATCCACTGCTGCCAAGTAATTTTATTGGGACTGATAGCCTTGCGCACCCTGTTAACCAGTATTTCCGCCCCACCGCCCGGTAGAGAATCTAAACCGGCATCTTTCAATTGCCGCAGCACTTCAGCAATGGTTAAGCCTGATCTCTCTGCCATGTAAACCACTTCCGGCGGGGAAAAGGAATGAATATGAATATTATAGCGACTTTTAATGGAGCGCAGCATATCCAGGTAGTAGTCTAAACCCAATTGGGGATGCATACCACCTTGGATCAGCACCATTGTACCGCCCACCGCCAGAGTCTGCTCTATTTTTTCAAACAGTTGTTCTTGTGATAAAATATATGCGTCGCTGTCGCTTTCATCCCGGTAAAAGGCACAAAACTTACATTTACAGCGACAAACATTGGTATAGTTTATGTTGCGGTCAATTACAAAGGTAACGGTTTTATCCGGGTGTTTTTGCTGGCGAACAGCATTGGCCCCTTGGCCTAAAAGGATTAAATCAGAGCAGGATAGGAGGGCTACACCCTCTTGTAAATTTAATCGCTCACCCTGTACCGCCCTTTGAATGATTTCGCTGACATCACTTGCCAACGTCTTCACCCCAAACTGCCAACCGTACACGTTCTTCTATCAAGCCGCTTTTGTAGGCATAATCATAAAAAGTAATCAGCGCCCGTTGGTGATCTTCGCCAAATTCATGGCGGATAATGTTAAAGTACTCTTCTAATAACTTTTTGGGTAAACCGCTTTTACTTCTGGCCACTTCTACCAGAGTTGACTTTTGCTGCAAACTCAATAGCTTGGAGCGGTATAAGGTTTCCCCCACCTGTGCTACCTTTTCAGGGTTATTATCTGCAAATTCTTTGCGAATAACCCAAAGGGCATACACCATTTTTTCACCGGTAAACTGATACCACGCCTCACCAAGGTCTGTTACAAGAAAGGGCAGATTTCCCTTTCTAATTTGCTGATTTGCCAGCATAGCGTCGTCACCGATAAGAAGTACTGCGTCGGCGCTGTTAATCATGCTGTCAAAATCCGGTTCCATGGTAGTATATTTCACTTCCACATGGAAATAGTGCTCAAACAGTATTTTTAACAGGGCCACTGAAGTGGCCGATGAGGAAGTTAATGCAACCTTTTTTCCATCCAGTTCAGTTACCGGCACCCTACTAAATAACAGTACACTGGTCACCTTTCCTTCTGCACTAATTGATAGGTTAGGTAAAACGTAACATTTATCAGCGTGACGGGCGTATTCAATAGATGATACCGGGGTAATATCAAGTTCTCCATTTAAAAACATTTGATTTAATTTTGCCGGGGGACCCTTTATCAGTTCAGCTTCCAGAGGCAGTTGCCCCTCCACCAGTGCGTGGTATACAGGCATGCAGTTAATATACTCAAGCTGCCCTAACCGAAGTTTAGACACTTAAAAACCCTCCCCCAATACGTTATATAAGGTGTCTCGTTCAACGGGATAGCGACCGGCACCCTTTATCAATTCAATTAACTTATTTTTGGGCATATACTGGTCTGTGTCAGCCCCTGCATCATGGGCAATATTTTCTTCCATCACTGTTCCGTCTAAGTCATCCACGCCAAATGACAGTGATACTTGGGCAATTTTAGTACCAAACATTATCCAGTAAGATTTAATGTGATCAAAATTATCAAGCAGCAACCGTGATATGGCATAGGTCTTTAAGTCATCATACCCGGTGGCCCTATTTAATTTCAGCCTTTCTAATTCAGTGTTTCTCGGGTGAAACCTAAGGGGAATAAATGCAAGGAAACCACCGGTTTCATCCTGGGCAGACCTTAAAGCCAGCATATGTTCTATTCGTTCTTCAATGGTCTCTATATGGCCATACAACATGGTGGCATTGGTAGGCATTCCAATCCGATGAGCCGCTTTGTGTATTTCAAGCCAGCGTTCACCGGATATCTTTTTATCACAAATGACGCTGCGCACCCGGGGCGAAAAAATCTCTGCCCCTCCGCCGGGCAGCGAATCCAGACCGGCTTCCTTTAATATACCAAGCACTTCTTCCACTGCCATCTTATGCAGCTGGGCCAAGTAATCTACCTCCACCGCAGTGAACGATTGAATCATTACACCCGGCAGCGCAGTACGTACCCGCTTTAACATCTCCACATAGTAATCTAACTTTAATTCCGGGTGCATACCACCAACTATGTGAATCTCTGTTATATTTTTATCGGCACACGAGCGAGCCTTTTGCTCAATTTCATCCAGCGAAAGTATATAAGACTTGGGGTGATCCGCATCTCTTCCAAAGGCACAAAGTTTACAACGATTTTCACAAATGTTAGTGTGATTAATATGCCGGTTAACTATGAAATAGGTGTTATGACCGTTTTTGCGTTCCCGTACCATGTTAGCCAGGGCACCTATAGTCAACAGATCGTTAGACCGGTATAGTCTAAGGGCATCTTCAGCATCCAGTCTTATACCCTGTTGTACTTTCTCCACTATATCATTTAGTTCAGCGTTATAAAATAGCTGTTCCAATGGTTTCATCTCCTTAGTCCCACCAAATATTTTGTTACTGCTGTTATATAAGTATCTCAACCAAGGTGGCAACAAACATAACCACGCTTAGCATGCCGTTTAAAGTGAAAAATGCTACGCCACCCCGGGATAGGTCGTCTGGCTTAACGAGGCGGTGTTGTTGAAAAAGTAGTGCCAGTGCAATGGCCACCCCGATAAAGTAAAATATGCCTAGGTTTAATACCATACCGGTGGATATAAAAAATACCGGAGCTATAACATGAAAGAGTCTTGATATTTTCAAGGCCGTTGCAATTCCAAAGCGAGCGGGTATGGAATGCACAGCGTATTGTTTGTCAAAATGATAGTCGTCACAGGCATAAATAATATCAAAACCGGCCACCCAAAAGGTTACTCCCAGGCCCAACAGTATGGGGGCCAATTCAAAATAGCCCGAAATTGCTATCCATGCTCCCACCGGGGCAATGGCCAAGGTGGCACCCAAAAACAAATGGCAACCCCAGGTGAACCGTTTAGTATAAGGATAAATCACCAAGGCAGCCACCGCCAAGGGCAACAACTTAAAGGCCAAGGGCGTAAGTTGGTAGGCAGATACCATTAACAGTAGCAGTGACAAGACAACATAAACCCACACCTCTTGAACCGATAATTGCCCTTTGGGCAAGGCACGGTTGGCTGTACGGGGGTTTTTGGCATCAATATGACGATCAATTATTCGGTTTAAGGACATGGCTGCGGTACGAGCACCGACCATGGCCAGTGTAATCCAAAGAATGTCGGAACCGGAAGGTATTCTCTGCTCCACCAGCATTGCACCGATATAGGCAAAGGGAAGGGCAAATATGGTGTGCTCAAATTTAATCATTTCTAAAAAGATACGAATTTTGCTAGCCGGTACTGTATTAGAAGCCATCTTGTACCCACTTCCAGTTCACCGTTTCTATATTGTTATAAACCATGGTGTCACCTCATTTTGTATATATTACTTTGTACCCACATGTACCGACACAATACCGCCGGTAAGTTCGTAATATTTGGCATCTTTTAAGCCCGTCTCTATAAACAGGTCATTTATCTCCCTTTGATGCGGAAATACTTTTAATGATTGCGGCAGGTAACTGTAGGGACCGTCTTTTCCTACACCTATTTTGCCCAGCAGGGGCAGTATCCGCTCAAAATACAAGTAATAAGCCTGTTTAAATATTGGTACACTGGGCTTGGACAGCTCCAAGGATACAACTTTACCGCCAGGTTTTACCACCCGGCGCATTTCTTCTATTGTCTTTTTAATGTCGGGCACATTTCTTAGGGCAAAACCAATGGTGGCACAATCAAAGGTATTGTCCTCCAAGGGAAGGTCAATGGCATTACCTTGTTTTAATTGAATAATATCCTTGTAGGGTGTGCGGGAAATATTTTTTTGCCCCACTGCTAACATATCTTCGCAAAAATCTATTCCCAGTACTTGTCCCCCATGGCCAACCACCTTGGCTTGCTCAATACATAACATGCCGGTGCCACAGGCCACATCAAGGCCAATGCCGCCGGGTTTAAGCTGACATTGTGCCACCGCAAAACGGCGCCAATACTTATCCCGATTAAATGACAGCACCGTATTCAGCAGGTCGTAGCGGTGGGCAATGGATGAAAATATCGATTGTACATACTCTTCTTTGTTGCGGTATTTACTGGGTATTTGCAGTTGATTGTCATCTTTTTTTCCCATATGCTAAGTTAACCCACCATTCGGCGTAATATTATTTCTTCTTGTTTCAAAAGTTCAGTGAGTTCTGTAAGTTGCTGCTGCCCATCACTGGGCGCTAGGGATTTTAAGGTTTCCAAGGCCCGGTTAAAATAGATATTGATCTCCTCCTGTGATGCATTTCCCCGTTGTAACAAGCCGTAACCACAACCAAAGTTTACGCCAAAGTCATACATTTGCTCAATCTGCTCTTTTGCAGCACCATTGATATCAGCTGCTATGGAGCTGCACCGACCAAACAGTTCAGCGGTCTCTTTGCGCACAATTTCTAAAGCATAATCAGAGGCAGCAGTTACATTGGCATTGGCAAGTTGGCACTGCAGGGTGCATCCTTCAGAAATATGGCATATCATCTCAGCCAGGGGACCTAGGTATCTAACAAGACCTGTATCCACTAAAAGTCTAAAGGTTTTGCCATATAAATAGTCACCCACCAAGACCGGGTATTGGCATCCGTCACGGGGATCTAGGTCGATACCGGGTTGGGTATCCATCTCGGTGATATGGGCATGGGCCTTTGTGCCCATGTATATTAATTGTATAATGCTGGCAAATGTAATAGTGGGTTCTTTTTTATAATCAAATACTTTGGCTGAAAGTACAACAACAGCCGGGCGGATGATACTATCAAGATGGGAGAACTCTAGGTGCGCATATGAGCTTACCGTCCCGGCTTTATTGATTATTAATTCTTTATTAACTCTGTTATTAATTAGTTCTAACTCATCGTCTATATGACATAAAATTTTATACATTATAATGTTCCCCCTCCCCAATAACATATTAAATATTCGTTATCTTTAATGGATATCCTTCATTTTTTAAGGAATAGTTATGTTTAGACCCCATGTAATTGACGGTATAAAAGCAAAAACCTTGCAATTCCATCAGGACTTGCAAGGCTTCGCTAACCTTTTTGATAAACGGTACTAATAAATATCCCTCCTATAGATTTACAGCAGCAGGTTGATTTGCTACCTTTTCCGGCAGGAGACCTCTTACGGTTTCTTGGGCAGACATGTCTTCAGCCCCAAAGTTACGAACTAGGTAATTGCATGCATCCCATGGATCAACTTTATCTCCACAGGTAAAAACATCTACAGCCGCATAGCCAAGTTCAGGCCAAGTATGAATAGCTAAGTGACTCTCAGAAATAACTACCACACCACTGACTCCTTGTGGACTAAATTTGTGGAAGACAAATTCTCTTACTTCTGCGCCGGCTTCTAAAGCGGCGTTAACCATGATCTCTTCCACCTTTGTGACATCGTTTAAGATGTCAAACTCACATCCGTAGATCTCTGCCAAGACATGACGACCCAAGTTTTTCATTTTTGCTATCGTCCCCCTTTGGAAATATTTTTGTTGGAATTACCAATCCTCCATTTATTTATCCGGGAACTTTCTTAAATTCCACAGACACAATTTTAACATAAGTTTTGCGATTGTCAACCAAAATTTATATCATCTTAGGTATATCCTTATTTAGAAGAAGTTAGGTTCATTTTCCACCGTCTTACTCGGTTATTCAATCACAGGATTTGTCAAACGGCCGACTTTTTCAATAAAAACTTCAATTTTGTCACCGTCTACCATTGGACCTATGCCGCTGGATGTTCCTGTGAGAATAACGTCACCGGGCAGCAATGTCATCACTTTAGAAATGAAACTCACCAGTGTTGGTATGTCAAATATTAAGTATTTTGTTGATGTGTGCTGCTTTAATACCCCGTTAAGATAAACTTCTATATTTAGATTACTGGTATCCACATCTGTAACAATATACGGCCCAAGGGGACAAAAGGTGTCAAAGGATTTTGCCCTTGTCCACTGACCGTCCTTTTGCTGTAAATCCCTGGCAGTAACATCGTTGGCGCAGGTATAGCCCAATATATAATCAGCGGCTTCTTCGGGAGTAATGTTTTTTGCATGATGGCGCATTACCACAGCCAGTTCACCCTCATAATCCACCCGCTCACTTTCAGGTGGTTTGATAATAGCTTCCCCGGGACCCACCACCGCAGTGGGTGGTTTCATAAAAATTATTGGCTCCTTAGGAATGGACAAATTTAGTTCCTCTGCATGGTCACTGTAGTTTAATCCCACACAAATGATCTTGGATGGTCGGCAGGGTGCTAATACCTTTACTTCTTCCATGAGGTAACCTTTTGCCACCGTTTTCAGTTCACCGTATATCTCCCCCACCAGGGGATATACCTTGTCATCCTCTCCTACCTGACCGGTAAAAACCTGACCCTTGTGCGAAAAACGGCCGATACGCATATTATGACCTCCCCTCGCCTTGTTCCTTGAGCGCTAAATAGCTTAACGGCGGCACGCCAAATATCATGGTAGTTGCTGCTGCCACCACCCCTGAATCGTTAAAGGCAAAGGCAACTATTGCACCGGTGACAACCCCGATTAAACCTTTAAAGATGTAGGGGTATTTTTCTTTTATGTCTTGCATAATGCCACGTGGCTTGTAAAACAGTGCGGCCAAGGTAAAGATGCTGGCTAATAGCACGTTGCTCCACACTGTATAGCGCATCAATCTTAAATTCATAGATAACTTGCGTTTAATGATGTTAATTATCTCAACAAAGCCGCCCTCGATAATCAGTCGGGTAGCTTGACCGATATGCGACTGCTGCTGTATCGGCCGACTTAAATCAAAGGCAATAAAACCGGCTAACAGGGCCGCCACAGCTGCCGCCACCCCGGCTACCACCTTAAAACGGAATCTAACACCTAGGAACAGTAAAAAGGTAACTAAAAATGACGATGTGGCAGCAATGGTACCGCCCACGTTGGTTCCTAAGTGGGGGGCAGCCAGGCAATAAACGGTAAAGGAAAAAAGTGCACCGGATAAAGCAATCATATATTTACGGTACCGGGGGTAATTGTTTACCAGCACAGAGGCAGCCATTATGGTGGCCCCCAGCAGCACACCCATGTATTCATTGCCTATGCCGTAAAAACGAGCCCCAACCATGGGATCGTAACTTAAAATTGCTTGTTTTTGTAACGGTTGCCCCAGCAAGGTGTCCAACAACAGCGTAGACACCGTGGCAACAGCCAGTATTCCATAGCTGCGTAAAAATTTGCTTCGCCCCAAGGTGATGGCCACAGCGGTAAGAAGCAAGGCAATCATTATTAACTCCACAGCTGCTGCCTCCACCGAAGGTCGAGGTAAAAGGGGCAGTAATAAATAAGCTAAAGGCACTGATACTACAAACAGTATTGCCATCTTAAGCAACTTAGTACCTTTTTTATGTATAAAAATAAGGTACAGGGATGCAGCCAGTATTATTATCTGAAGGAATACATAGGCCTTTTGAAAGGGCCCCCGGGCCGCATGGGTAACAGCTAAATTATCCTGCTTTTCTAATAGGTGTTGCACCGGGTTATAATCAACGAACATTGGGTACATTGCCCGACCACTTATGGGACCAACAGCCGGTATATCCAAATGTTGTAAAATTGTCGGCGTAATATCTGTACTCATCACAATGCCGGGGTGCTTTGTGGTGCCGGATATGAGCATGGCCCGGTCGCCTTCATTGGCTACTTTAAAATCGCCGCCCCAGGCAATTATCGGAGTTAGCATTTTTCTTTGATCCAGCATTTCTTGGACAGGGGTGGGTGTAACCACCAATAGTAAGTCCTTTTCACCCAAATGATTGGCTAGATCATTAACAAAGTCATCGGCTCTCTTTAGTGATTCCGCCAGTTTGTTTCGGTAAACGTCATCAAACATAACCACGCGCTGTTCATGAAGGCGGGCAGTATCTCCCAGGTCCACAACCAAGAGGGGGTATTGGGGAAGGGCATTAATAACTTCCCGGGTTAATATTTGATAATCAGTTCGCTTCCCTCCAGGAAAAGCAGGGTCTTCCTGTAGTATAGCTCCGTCTATTATACCGTGGCTGACTACACCGTCTTTATCCATGGCAATGTTTACAGCAAGCCGGCTTATTCTGTCCTCGCAGTCGGCATTACCAAATACAGCAGTTTTATATCCTGCCTGTTTCAATGATTCTCCCAGTGTTCCTACCAGTATACTGCGTGGTAAAGCGTCGTTTAGCGCCACCATCCTTGCTATACCCAAATACACAATGCTTTCACCGGTCGGATAATTGCCGGTACGTTGTGAGTATATATCTGCAGCCATACCCTCATTTAATTGGGTGTCTACGTCAAAAGCAGATACTGCGTATCCTGCTCCCAGGGCATGGGCACCTGCCCCAATGGTGACATGGGTATTTTCCGGCAGTATTCTACCTCCGGTGTTGCAGTTCAGCAAGCCCACTGCCCCTTCTTCCATCAGCCTTTTAAATCCTGGATATTGGTCAGGGTTAAGATCTGCCAGATTTATTCGATCCATCACCACCACAACTACCGAGCCCCTATCCCCCGCCTGGGCATAGGAATAGCCTGACAAGAGTAGTACAATTAGTAGTGTTATTAATGTTATTAAACTCCGCCGCAATAAACTTTACCTCCAACATTTAAAATTCATAGCTAAGCATCGCCCTGTCAGGGGCTAAACCTTTTTCCAGCAGTACTTGATTATATATTTCCATAATATTCTGGGCCATTTTTTCCACCGTAAACTTTTTTTCCACCAGCCTTCTACCGGCTTCGCCCAGTTTTTTGGCCTTTGCCGGATTGTTTAATAACTCTCCTATGGCAGCGGCCAGTGCAACCGGTTCTTTTGGTTCAACCAAAATGCCGGTTTGGTCATGCTGAATAACCTCCGGTATTCCCCCTACCCCAGCGGCTACCACAGGACGACGGGCAGCCAATGCCTCCAAGATTGTCAAGGGTAAACCTTCGGTGACCGACGGTAGGACAAACACATCCAGAGCCGCCAATAACCGGGCAATATCATTTCTATGCCCGGTGAAAAAAACCCTGCCTTCCAGACCTAATTGTTCCGCCTCAGCCTGCAGCTGCTGCCCCAGGGGGCCATCGCCCACCACAATAAAATTAACCTGATATTCTTTTAGCATTGCCGCAGCCTGTAGAAAATAGGTTACTCCCTTTTGGGGGGCAAGCCGAGCTATAACCCCCACCAGCTTCCCCATTGGGGGAAGGCCAAGCTGTTTGCATACATGAAATTTGTTTGCCTTTTGCTGTATTCTATCTATATCGATGCCGTTATATACCGTCACTACTTTATCCTCTGGGATTTGCTCCCTTGTGATTATCTCCCTACGCAAGGCCTCTGAAACTGTAATAATGCGATCTGTGCCATTGGCAAGGATTTTCTCTACGGTGGCCATGGTCTTCTTTTTTAGTGGCGACCAATCGGCATAAAAAATAGAGTTATGAACGGTGAACAGCACAATGGGTGTTTTGCAAAGCAAGGCCGCAGTACGGCTCACCAAAGCTGCCTTTGAGCTATGGGTATGAAGAATAGTTACCCGGTACTGTTTTAAATATCTTGCCAAGAGCATTGCCGCCAGCAAATCGGAACTTGGTGACAAATTTCCTTTAAGCTGGATAGGTAGTACGGCAACACCGTCTTCCTTAAGCTCTTTCTCAACTTCACTGCCTCCGGGGCAGGCAACTATTATCTTATACCTACTGTGATCGGTATGGCGTACTAAATCCAACAGGTGGTTTTTCATTCCCCCCGCTGCCGGACGAATGACGTGAAGAACTGTTATCCTTGACAATTTATGCCCCCCACAAGCGGTGAAAGGCATAAAATACCATTGGAGTATTATACTTCCCTGTATTTATATGCCTTTACTTCGCCGTTAATAGTTTAATTACCTGCATCATAATTACTTAACACTATAAAAATTATAAGCCGTGCAGGATCAGCTCAAGCGGTGTATGCCGGCCGCAGTCTATACCGTCTCTGAAATAATAACACTCTAAATAGTATTTAAAAGGTGCGTTTTAACGCACCTTCAGTCCACAGCAGAACCTTCACCTGCTGTTTTTCCCTTGTCTTCTCTTCTTTTGCTTTTATATGCCAGTTCTTGTTTAAATAACTCTACATCAAGGGCACCCGGTGTTTTAGTGTTCACGTTTATTCTTGCTTTATCATTTTCTTTCAGCGCCATCTACCTCCGTTACGAAATACTAATGGCATCTGTGGGGCAACTTTCCGCAGCCTCCTGGGCTTGTTCTTCTACCTCTTCGGGAACTTCATCCACAATGGCAGATGCCTTGTCATCATCGTTCCAATCGTACACTTCAGGACACACATCTATACATGCCCCACAGCTAATACAAAGATCTTGATCAACCTCTGCTTTCATTCTTTTCCACCTCCAGTGTTGTTACCAAATGCTATTATAGTTTGCCTGCTTTTTTTAATTTTATCCATTATTGTAGCCTGCATAATATACTTGGCATACTTGCACAATAGAAAAAAAATTAATTCGGAGGTAGGTCGTTGAAAACCGTGTATGTATTAGGTGCTGGGGCCAGCGCCGGTTACCAAAATTCATATATTGGAGAGACCAGCCCGGTGGCTAAAAACTTCTTTCAAAAGGCTTGCCGGGTAATTAATATTCATAGGGTAAAAGATAGACACTTTGCCGATGAAAATTATACTTACAACAATTTATTTTCTTTTATAAAAAAATATTGGGGGGGTAATGTGGTTGATATATGCAGTGCCCATGCAGAGGTGGACATGGAAGAGGTGTTAACCCTACTTCATATAGAGTTAGAAGAGCAACCCCATTCAGAAACATTAAAAAAGGCCTGCCAGGAATATATGTTGTTAATGGCTTTAACCTTTGACAAGATATTGTACGGCGACCCTTGCCCTTACCACCAAAAAATTGCCGCCAGCCTGTCACCCGGAGATGTAATCATTTCATTTAATTATGAATTGTTGATGGATAATGCTTTGCTGTCTGAAAACAACTGGTCTCCCAAGGACGGTTATGGGGTTGAATGTCATTTGTTGTCGAACGAAAACCTATTAATACAGCAGCCGTCCCGCGTGCAGCTTTTAAAGCTGCACGGCTCCCTTAATTGGTTATATTGTAATAAATGCCATCAACTATTTACTGCCTTAGAGTATCACAACAAGGTTTTAAGGTTAGTATTTAATCATTCGGAAAAAGTTGCATGTACCCATATGAACTGCCGGCACCCCTTGCAACAGATAATCATTCCTCCAACCATGATGAAAAACTATCATACCATGCCTTTTACGCAAAAACTATGGCGCCGGGCCATGAAAGCACTGGCCGACGCCGATTATGTCGTGGTAATGGGTTATTCTTTCCCGCCCTCTGATTTTCGTACCAAGTGGTTATTTCGGAAGGCAATGGCAATGCCCTGTGTCAAGCCAAAAAAGGTAACCTTGGTAAACCATGCCACCGGTGAGATGTTAAATTCCCTATTAAAAATGTACCGTGCCTTAATGCGCACTGACGATATTAACAGCTATGCCACAATAGCGGATTTTACTAAAACTCTATAGTTTTTTATACCAGATATTCATATCCTCAAATCCGCCTGCTATATGACAATTGTTTATTAATCTACCCTTATAGCTATATTTTAGTTTGTGCAGCACCGCATTCATACCATAAGAGGTGGCCCTTGCTAAACTGTAAAACACTTTTATATTTTTATTAACCAATTCACTTTCCAGTGCTAATATTGCAGTTGTTAATAAGCCCATTCCCCGGTAATCGGGTAATGTTGCACAGTGAGTTATTTCAGCATTTTTATTTTTTCCATCTATTTCAGCAGAAGCAGCACTGACAATTTGGCCATTGTCAAACACCGCCATAAAAATTGCCCTTTTATTTATCAAGGCCCGCACATAGTCTGCATTTAATAATGGGCTGGGGTAACTGCTAAATATATTGCTGTATAGGTCCACCAGTTTCTCAGCATCTGCAAGGTCAGCGGCCTTTAATTTTAAGCCCTCAGGCAGCGGCTTTTCAGCCGGTTTGCCGGCAGAGCTATAAATATCCTTAATTATCTTCTCTTCTTCCGGCAGCGTGTTACTAAACGCTCTTTTACCGTCTAAGAATAAGGACAGGCAATAACAATGTTCTCCGGCAAAAAAGTTCGGTATACTGCCCTCCAAAACAAAGTTATGTGCTAACAGCCTTTCTTTATATATTCCCCGGACAAAAAATATTATCTTGCCCAGTTGATTTTCCACCGCCATCTCCTTAGCCCGATTTATAATTATAGCAATATTATCACCGCTAAAATCAATTACCTTTAACCTGCTGTTAAATTTGTCTATCACAATTTTACCACTTTGATTGTATTGGCTTAACTCTATTACGTAACCATATTCTCGGCAATTTTTATTATATTTATTGGTACTTACGGTAGGCTGTTGTTCCACCCACACGACCCCCTTTTACTTTGCTGCCAAACCTTTTGCGCCTTTTTATCCTTAGGTTGCCCTGGGGTGTTAGACTGGTGGCTTGTTCCGTTATAAGCCTTTCTATGCCCACAGTTTCACCCTTCTTTAAGCGCATCTGTTTATCGCTGTAACATCGGGTGCCCTCATGGGGAGGCAGTGGGTAAGAACAAACCACCCCCTCATAATTGCGTAAGATCACTTTGTCATCCGCCTGTGAAATCATATACTGGGGGCCCAGGGGAATCTTCCCACCCCCTCCCGGAGCGTCCACCACATATGTAGGTACTGCCAGCCCGGAGGTGTGACCCCTCAACATTTCAATAATTTCAATCCCCCGGTAAATTGAGGTGCGAAACTGCTCTATCCCCGGCGACAGATCACACTGGTATATGTAGTAGGGGCGCACTCTGATCATCAATAGCAGGTGCATTAATTTTTTTATTGTGTAAGGGCAGTCATTAACTCCCCTCAGCAGCACCGTTTGGTTGCCCAAAGGTATGCCACTGTCCGCCAATCGCTCACAGGCCTCCCGGGCCTCTGCAGTGATTTCCTTGGGGTGATTAAAGTGAGTGTTTACATATATGGGATGGTATTTTTTTATCAGTCTGCATAGGTCCTCGGTAATGCGCATCGGCATCACCACCGGGGTTCTGGTGCCTATGCGAATAATTTCCAAATGCTTGATGCGGCGCAAACGCCATAAAATATATTCCAATCTTTCATTGGATATCAGCAGACTGTCACCGCCTGATAAAATTACATCACGTATCTGGGGCGTGCCCTTGATATAATCAATGGCCAGATCAATATCCTTCCGTGACCGGGCACGGTCGGTGACACCTGCAAAACGCCTGCGGGTACAGTGACGGCAATACATGGAGCATTGATCAGTTACTAATAGCAGTACCCTGTCAGGATACCGGTGGGTTAAACCCGGCACTGGAGAATCCAAATCTTCACTTAATGGGTCTTCCATATCATAACAACTTTGCTGTAGTTCCATGGAAACGGGTACAGCTTGTTTGCGAATCGGACATTGGGGGTCGTTAGCATCCATAAGTGACGCATAATAGGGGGTAATGGCCATACGCAATCGGCCAAGGGTTTGTTTAATAGCTATTTTTTCATGGTTTTCTAAGTTAATTACTTTCTGTAAATCTTCTATTGCAGTAATGCGATTTTGCATTTGCCACTGCCAATTATTCCAATCACTCTTACTGACATTTTTCCATAATGAAATCTTCCTATAGTCCCTTGGCATTTTTTCACCTACCGTAAATTTTTCCTCATCATTATTATTTACAGCCAAAGGGTAATTGATGTGACCCAATATGCCCATGGGCATTTGCCCTTCGATTAATCAGTTAGAACAAAAAAGGTTAAATCTAAATCACTATTATTTGTTTATCACATATCATAAATAAAGATTTGTGAAGGAGCCACTGTCATGCAGAAATATAACAATGAATTTTCCGGCCATAAAGACCCGAGAAGTCAAGGCCATTTTTATAAAGAGCTTGAAACTCTGCTGGCCACCGATGTTTTTAAGAAATTACTAAATTCACCCAACAATCAAATAGCACAAATAAACGCCGCCATAACCCTACTTATAAAAGCAGGTATTCCTTTTGTATTTGAATATACCCCAGGCACACGTCGTGAAGAAGCATCGGGTGAACTTACAGTTTATATTACTCCCACAACAACAATTATTTTCGAAATCTCCCTGGGGCCCGGGTAAAGTATCTTATAATGCCAAAGATAAAACCCCGAGGCTTACCTCAGGGTTTATTTCTAATTTGTAAAAAACACCGCTAGCGCACCGGGCCCTCCGTATGCTCCCACAACGGGCCCTATATTTCCAAGAACCACTTCTCGAACTTTTACTTCTTTTAAAATTTCCTCTTTTAATGCTAAGGCATCATTAAATGCTTCTCCATGTGATATAGCAATCACTTGATTTTCAGGGTTAATTATATTTTCTTTAACGGATTTGACAAAATGAAGTATTGCCTTTTTTCTTCCCCTCACTTTATCTAAAAGACCCACCTTGCCTTCTTTATCCAGACATAACATTATATTAATATTCAAAAGCATACCCATGGAATATTGCAGTCTACTGATTCTGCCGCCAATTTTCAAGTATTTTAAATCATTTACCGACATAAAAGTTCTCATGGTGTTTCTTTTAATCTCTAAATACTCAACTATTTCACTCAGGGGCTTTTGCTGCCTTTTCATCTCCACCGCTTGCATTACTAGCAGCCCCTGCCCTATGGAGGCAGTTAAAGTATTTATTAGGGTGATGCCGGCATTGGGTTTTTTTTCTAATACCATTCTTTTGGCTAGGCTGGCACTATTAAAGGTACCGCTTAAACCTGTAGAAACACCAATATATAAAACTTCAGTACCCTTTTTTACATGTTTATAGAATACGTCATAAAAACTTTGTGGGCTTGGTTGAGACGTTTTAACAATGCTACCCTCTTTCATCGCATGGTAAAACTCTTTATGGGTCATTGTTTTCCCAAAGTCATCGATATATTCTTGATCACCTAATTGATACGTAAGTGGCACATATTCTATATTGTTTTTTTCCACGTAGTCCATATGAAGATCACTACATGAGTCGGTCACTATTACAAATTCTTTCAAAAATTTTTCATCCTTTCTGTAATAAACAATAAGTATGTCGTAATGACGGGCAATTTGTCTTATTATATATTCTCACATTATAATAATCACCAACTAACTTTCTTGCGGTGCAGGTTAAATCTTCATATGGGCTATGGTATAAAAATAAAACCCCTGGGTTCTCCCAGGGGTCAAATTTTATTTCGGCAACGACCTACTCTCCCAGGGCTTATGCCCTAGTACCATCGGCCCTGCAGAGCTT
>NZ_JONT01000012.1 GCF_000711975.1 Desulfofalx alkaliphila DSM 12257
GACTTGGTTGTGGCAGATGAATTAGGGTACATATCCTTTGATAAGGAGGGTTCAGAGCTATTATTTACACATTTATCTCTAAGAGCTGGTAGAAAGTCGGTTATTATCACAACTAACTTATCATTTGATAGATGGGATGAGATTTTTCAAGACCCAGTGATGACAGCAGCTATGATTGACCGCCTAACTCATAAGGCCTACATAGTCAATATGAACGGCAATTCATTTAGGCTAAAGGAAACGAAACAGTGGATTGAGCAACAATAATTTTTTTGACCCAGGTGGTGTAGTTTTTAATTATATTTTGGTGCAGTTTTCAGTTGACAGATACAGAGGTAGAACTGCGGTTTTTGTTTAACGGATTTCCGAAAGAAGTCTCCCATCCTCAAGGAATGTGCAGGGCGTAGCCCAATGAGTAGGTGGGAGATGAATTTCGGTTGGCTTTAGCCAAAGGTTTTAATATAATTTGATATAATCAGTCTTATATATATAAAAGGAATGATATATCAATGAAATTGGATAGTAATAATCATTCAGTGTTCCTATTACATTATCATCTTGTATTAGTTGTAAAGTATCGTAGAGAAGTGTTCACCGATGAAATATCTGATTTTGCAAAAGATATGTTCATTGAGATCGGAAAAAAATACAACATTACTTTGACAGAGTGGAATCATGATAAGGATCATATCCACATTCTATTCAAAGCACATCCTAATTCTGAATTATCGAAGTTCATCAATACTTATAAGAGTGCAAGTTCTCGACTGATAAAGAAAAACTTTCCTCATATCCGAAAAAGACTATGGAAAGAGATGTTTTGGTCAAGAAGTTTTTGCCTGCTTACAACAGGCGGTGCACCAATAGCTGTCATAAAAAAGTACATTGAAAATCAAGGTCAGAAGTGAGGTGATTTGATATGACCAAGCAAAATAAAGCTTATAAATATCGCTTATTGCCGGATAAAGAGCAAAAAATACTTTTAGCTAAAACTTTCGGCTGTGTTCGCTTTGTCTACAATAAGATGCTGGAAGAACGTAAAGAAACGTATGAGAAATTCAAAAACGATAAAGAAACGCTTAAACAACAAGCATTCCCGACACCAGCGAAATACAAAGATGAATTTCCATTCCTAAAAGAAGTGGATTCTTTAGCTTTAGCAAACGCACAGATCAATTTGCAAAATGCTTATAAGAACTTTTTTGAAGGTCGTGCGGAGTTTCCTAAATTCAAAAGCAAGAAAAATAAACAATCTTACACAACCAATATGGTCAACGGCAATATTAAGCTAGAAAATGGTCATATCAAACTACCAAAAATCAAAAAGCCAATAAAAATGAAGCAACATAGAGAAATACCCGCTGATTACAAAATCAAATCTTGTACTATTTCTAAAACAAAGACAGGTAAATACTATATTTCGATTTTGACAGAATACGAGAAAGATATTCAGTCAGTAAAGATTCAAAAAGTAGTTGGCTTAGATTTTGCAATGGACGGTCTATATGTCGAGAGTGAACAGGGTGAGAAAGCCAATTACCCACGGTACTATCGACAAGCCTTAGACAAACTGGCAAAAGCACAACGAATTCTTTCTCGCAGAAAAAAAGGTTCTGCACGTTGGGAAAAACAACGTTTGAAAGTAGCAAAGCTACAAGAGAAAATTGCCAATCAACGCAAGAATTTTCTTCACCATAAATCAAAAGAATTAGCATCAACCTATGACGCAGTTATCATTGAGGACTTAGATATGAAAGGAATGTCTCAAGCCCTCAATTTTGGAAAAAGTGTTCATGATAACGGCTGGGGTATGTTTACTACTTTCTTAGAATACAAGCTAAAAGAACAAGGGAAGCAACTTGTAAAAATAGATAAATGGTTCCCTTCTACTAAGAAATGTTCTTGTTGTGGCAAGGAAAAAGAAATGCCATTATCTGAACGTATATATGAATGTTCTTGCGGTTTTGTATTAGATCGTGATCACAATTCAGCAATCAATATCAAAAATGAAGGATTACGCTTATTAGCATAAAGAATAATAACTTTCGGAACGAGAGGGTTAGCTCGGTCAATTTCTTATCGTTAGATAGGATTACCCGAGAAGCCCCCACTTCAAGCGACCCGCAAGGGTGGTAAGTGGAGGGTAGTTCACAGAAATGTATGCAGAGATGATTACCCGGGTTAATAAATTAGAGGATGAAATTAATAAATATAATCTTAATATAAGTAAGGTTAAATGGTATGAGCTACTTGCATCTATTGCCTATTGGTATAAGCGTGGCAATAAAGATGAAAGCCTCATAATAAAGATAATCAAAGATACGAAACCACAATTTTCTGAGAAAGAAATAAAGTCAGCGTATAATGCCTACCTTGATTTTAAGTTTTATGTTTAAGGGGGAGAAATGATGTGTTACCGAAAAAATTAGGGCAATACTCCTCAGAATTTAATTATAAAATAATTAA
The DNA here is from genome assembly GCF_000711975.1 of Desulfofalx alkaliphila DSM 12257. NCBI lineage: Bacteria > Bacillati > Bacillota > Clostridia > Eubacteriales > Peptococcaceae > Desulfofalx > Desulfofalx alkaliphila. The sequence goes on from NZ_JONT01000012.1 coordinate 2,467, forward strand.
TGATCCTATTTATGGTTGTGTAGGGCTGTCTGAAACAGAGGTGCGTATTCTTGATACTAGAGCGATGCAAAGACTGAGGCGAATCCGCCAAATGGGATTCGCTTCATATGTTTTTCCAAGTGGAGAGCATTCAAGATTTGCTCATTCTCTCGGCGTTTTATGTATAATGGGGAAGATGTGTGATCACCTTTATAGGAAATATGGTTCAGCGGGCGGTGAAATAGTTTTTCCTTAGAAGATGTCAGGTTAATGAGAATTGCAGCTTTACTTCATGATGTTGGCCATTTTCCATTCTCACACTTGAGTGAATGTGTCTATAGCTATATTGATACGGTAAATAACTCAGATGATATGATTGAAGGACTTAATATATCTACTGTCGATAATATATCTCTTTTAAGTGATATTGCTAATTTTAAAAAACGCAAAGCGAAGGATCATGAACATCTAGGGGCAGAAATCATAAAACGAGATCCTGAAATAACAAATATATTAAAAGATGCTGGCATTTCACCTAATGCCGTTGGTGAAATTATCGTAGGTGATACACAGGCTAAACCTGTTCACGCTCAATTACTACACTCAAGTTTGGATGCAGATAGACTTGATTATTTGTTAAGGGATTCAAGGCAAGCCGGAGTATCATTTGGAAGTGTTGAATTAGAATATATTTTACGGCAAATGCGAATAGAGAGATGTCCTGTCCGGGATAATGGAACTGAAGAAATCGTTGAACTAGTGGTTTTCGATTGTCGGGGGCAACATGCAATTGAGCACTTTTTAATGGGGAGATATTTTCAATATACACAGGTGGTTCAACATAAAACATCGGTTGCTTTTGAGGCAATTGCGAAAGCTTTAATGTATAGTGTATTAAAAAACATACCCGATTCCTCGTATAAAAGCTATGAAAGTATTGTTGATATTATTGGAACAGATGAGTTTTATATGTTTACGGATGATTTTATGTGGCAACAAATTTGTACTTTTGCAGAGTCATCAAAAGACGAAAATATCAAGGCTTTATGGGATTGTTTAAGCCAACGGAAAAAGCCCTCTAATGTTCTTTCATTAACGGATATTATTCCGAAAGTATCAAGTCATCCAAAGGCAAAGCCTGTAAACAATTCAACGTATCTATTGACAAGATGGTTAATTAAAAATATGCAGAGGGAATTGGCCGAAGAGGTAGGTATAGATCCGTCACGCATTGGTTATGTTGAGTCGAAAGTACATTTAGAGTCTATCCCATCACATTTAAGGGCAGAGGACTGTTCGCTTGATAATTTTCCTGATGAGGTTCGAGGCGCAATTCGTATAATTGACAAAGAAGGGGTAATTTCTTTCTTGGCATCGGATAGCAAGTCTCTAATAAATAAAATGGTGGACTATACATGCAACACTCTTGATATATTTATTTTTGGTTACGATGATAAAGAAAAAATTAAGCTTCTGCGTGATGCAATACTACAAAAGGCCCGTAAGGGATAAACCTAGGGTTTAATAACAATTCATTTAAAAACACCATAAAACCTCCAAAATCAATGTACATACCCATTTTGCATACTCCCAAGGCGCATTTTTTATTATATAGTTGGTTGTATCATTATCATCACCACTATTACTTTCTCAATATAATTATAGATTTTTTACCTTCTAATTTTTGTCAGATACTGCAGGCGGGCCATCAATTTGGCTCGCTTTTTTGATGTTAATATAACAGATTCTATGATAAAATCAAAAAAAGTAAATAATTAGGAAAAGTGAGGTTAACAAATGGATGAAAAGCTATTAAAACCGATTATTGAGGCTGCCTATTTAACAGCCGGTAATGCCTGGCGTTACAGATCTATCTTACGCTTCTTTTATATTCAACATGAAAGAATGCGTTATTATTTGTTTCCTGAAGAGGTGTTAGAATACTTAAAGAAAAGCCAGCACTTTATTGACTATACAGAAGAACAACTGCAGCAAGATCTGAATCAGCTTGTGCATTGGAAAAATTTAATTCCTAGGCAGGATACTGGTAAAGTAAATACCATCGAAGAGTTTAAAAAGAAGAAGTTCCGCTACCAATGTACACCGTACACCATTGAGATTGAAAGGATGGTACATGGCCTGGAGCAGATGGGTGAGTCCTTTGGCGGCTCACTGGAGAGAACACTATTTGACCGGATATTGGATGCCTTGATAATACTTGTGGATCAGCAAAAGATAGAAGAAGTATCTGATGAAGAACTAAATACATTCTGGAATGATTTGTATGGCAATTTTCGCAAGTTGACGGAAAATGCCACCGATTATCTAGCACATATGCAAAGTGAAAAGGTAGAAGAAATGATGCTGACAGAAGCTTTTCTAAGTTATAAAGATGCCATTACCGAATACTTGCGAAATTTTATGTCTGTACTTCAACGCACTTCATTTCGTATAGAGGCGGTGTTACAGCAAACTTCTAAAGAACAGATAGAACTTATTGCAAATCGTCTGGCAGATTATTACCTGAGTATTCCCAGATTAGACCGGCGGCAAACAAAGGATGAACTAGTTAAAAAATACATGCTCCAGTGGTTGAGTTTAAAGACTTGGTTTTTAGGCAGTGACGGAAGAGAGAGCGACCTTTTATTTTTACAAAATGCCACCAATGAAACTATCCGTCGTATTACCCGTTTTGCGCAGCGCTTAGGGGAGAGGCATCACAACTTTAGAAGTAGGCGCAAAGACTATTTACACTTAGCCGCTTGGTTTGAGCAGTGTACCGATATTTCTGAGGCCCATAAGATATCTGCCTGTGTGTTTGGGGTTTTTCACACCCGACATATTTATACACCGGTAAAAGGAACGGAAGATATTTATGCGGAGGTATGGGATGAAAAACCGACCGAGATTACAGTTAATCCCCGGGTGAGAACCTACAAGGGTAAAACCAAACCAGGCGCCATTGAAGGACATAAAGAAGAGAAGGAAAGAATGATGGCTGCATATTTGCGTGAAAGAGAGGCGGAACGACAATTAATAGAACAATTAATCAATCAAGATTATATTGTTTTTAAGAATTTACCGGTGGTTGATCCTTATATTAGAAAAACACTGCTAAATTGGATTGGTAAATGTATGGCAGATAAAAATATGACTGCGAAAACAGAGGCCGGCCGCAAATTGAGGCTACTAAAGCAAGATGACAGCTATATTGTGCTGCGATCACGGGATGGTAATTTACGAATGCCCAATTATGTATTTCAATTTTTGGATTAGGTGATGGTGTGTATGTACGGTAGCAAGCGACAACGTGTATTTGATGAAACCGCAAAAGAGGCTGCAGAGCATCTATTAGAACAGTTTTGGATTTTGCGAGACAGGGAACCAGAGAAATATCAACTGGTTAGGGAAAGGGAACAAGCGCTGCGAACTTTCTTTTTGGACAAGTTAGGTTACCAGTTAATTATTCACCGCCATTTTGCCAAGTTGGAGAAGATTCCGGTGGAACCCGAAGAATGGATGGGAATTGGGAATTTTTTACATCCTCGGGATTATGCATTACTTTGCTGTCTATTGGCCTTCCTAGAGAATAAGAGTTCTGATGAACAGTTTCTGCTATCTGATCTTTGTGAGGATTTGTTGGGTTTATATCCTGGGGAGGAAGGGCTGGACTGGACCCATTTTGAACATCGCAAATCTTTGGTTAGGGTGCTTCAGTTTGCCGCTGAAATTGGGCTGTTGAAGGTGGAGGAAGGGGATATATCGGCCTTTAATTATAATGAGGAATACGAAGTATTGTATGATGTGCCGGTGGTTTCCCGGTATTTTATGCGTTCCTATCCAAAGGATCTTTTTCAGTTTAATACCAAAGAAGAGATTTTGGAGTCTGAGTGGGTAAGCCAAGGCGAGGGTAATGGCTTAAGGAGAAGGTACCGGGTGTACAGGCAGTTATTTTTATCCCCGGTTATGTATTCCAGGGAAAATAATGATGCGGACTTTTTGTATCTAAGGAATTACCGTAACCGTATTAGGGAGGACATAGAAAAACATAGTGATTTTGAATTCGAGCTGTATAGAAATGCCGCTATGCTTACAATGCCGGAAAGAAGAGCAAGGTTTAATTTGTATCCCGAAAACATAGGGATATCTGACATTGCTGTTCAGTTTGCCTTTATTGTCCGAAAACAGCGTACCGACAATAATATTCCACTACATCATGACGGAAGCTTGTGTCTTACACCAATTGATTATCAAAGATGGGTGGAACAGTGTAAAGAAAGATTTGGCAGTGGTTGGAGCAAACAGTTTCGGGAGGCGTCTGTTCCGGTGGTGGCCGGTGAGTTGTTAAAATATTTACAGAACTGGAAAATGGCCCGCCGGGACAGTGAAACAGGAGTTATTCTTCTGCAACCCTTGTTGGCCCGTATTACCGGAAAGTATCCGAAAGAATTTGTGGCTAAGAATGAGATTGGGGTGGAAGTTAATGAAGAATGAAAAATGGCAGCTTAACCGGGCGGGCGTATTAAATTTCTGGTATTACGATGATGAAGAGTTTAATTTTTCAGACGGTAAATTACTGTTACGGGGGAGTAATGGTTCCGGCAAGTCAGTTACTATGCAAAGTTTAATACCGGTACTGTTAGACGGCAGAAAGAGTGCTGAGCGGTTAGATCCCTTTGGCTCTAGGGCTCGGAAAATGGAGGACTATTTGCTAGGCGAAAAGGGAGTGGTTGATAGAGATGAGCGTACAGGGTACCTCTATTTTGAATACAAGCGGGAAAAGACAAATCAATATGTTACCACCGGCATTGGCTTAAGGGCTAAACGCCACAGTAATATGAATTTTTGGGGGTTCGTAATTTTAGATAACCGCAGGATTGGTCATGATTTGTTTTTATATAAGACGGAATACAGTGCAGAGGAGGGTAAGGAACAAAAAATTCCCCTTACCAGAAAAGAGCTGGAGAGACGGTTGGAAACCGGGGGCAGGGTGGTAAAAGGCCAACGCGAATATATGGAGCTTGTGAACAGATATGTTTTTGGCTTTGAATCGCTGGAATCATATGAAGAACTAATAAAGCTACTTATACAATTAAGAAGTCCAAAACTTTCTAAGGATTTTAAACCCACCGTTATTTATGAAATACTAAATGAATCACTGCCGGCCCTTTCCGACGATGAATTACGTCCATTGTCTGATACAATTGAAAATATGGATCAAACCAAACAGCAACTGGATCAGTTGCTGCGGGATTCACGATCTTTAAGTAGGCTATGTAAACAATACCGGGTGTACAACCAATTTGTATTAGCTGAAAAGGCTGATGGTTTTTTAAGTTTAGATAAGAAGCTGAACAAATTAGTTCAACAGGAAAAAGAGCTTAATGGGCAGCTGGAAAATAACTATACTGAGTTAAAAATGCTGACAGAGCAAATGGAAGAACTCAAACGTGAGCAGGAAGTTTTAGAAGAAGAGGAAAGGGCACTAAAAGACCACGATGTATTTAAAGCAGAGAAAGAAAAAGGTGTTATAGAGAAAAGTATTAAAGAACAGAAAAATAAGATTCAACATAAAGAACAGGTACTGGAACAAAAGAAAAATAGTGAACGGCAGTTGAAGAGGCGTATCGAGGAGGAAGAAGAAAAGATAAGTGCCACTGAAAAGTCTATTATTGAACTGTTAGATGCTTTGGATATGGAGATTGTAGATACAGCCTTTGACGGCCATCCACTGGCCCGGGAAGAGTTTAAAAAGAACTATCAAAGTGAATACTATTTTGATTTATGGAAGGCTGATGCATATCGTTATAAGGAAAAGCTAGAATTTATTTTAGAGTCTATGGAAGAGCACAGCCGGGTAAAAGATAGGTATCAAGCCCTTGACCGGGAGTTGGCAGAAGCCAATAAAAAATTGGATTTGGCAGTTTTAGACCAAAAAAATTGGGAAGTTTTTTTTGAGGAAGAAAAAGGCAACTACCTACACTCTTTCCATCAATGGAACAAACAAAATCTTTATCTAAGACTTGATAGTGAAGAGATACAGTTAACTGCCCAAAGAATAAATGAGATTTATCAACCTTATCGTTTGGAAGAGGTCAAAGAGCCGATAGTAAAAGCGTATAAGCGGTATTACCAGCAGCTGCAGCAGGACGTAATTGGTATAAACCACAGTATAGAGGCAAAGAAACAAGATATTGAACTTAAAACAACTGAACTAAATCAATGGAAGAGTAAAAAAGATCCGGAGCCAATTCGTCACCCGGACACCTTGGCAGCACGTAGCAAACTGAAAAAGGCGGGCATTCCTTATCTACCGTTTTTTGCAGCGGTGGAGTTTTTACAAGGGGTGCCCCCGGAACAACGGGAGCGGCTGGAATCTGCTATAACCCAGATGGGTTTGCTGGATGCTTTGATAGTGCCGGATAAGTATATGGAGCAGGTGAGGGAATATGACCGGGTTATCAAACCCAATGCCAATATTTTTGCCCATACGCTGGCCGAATTTCTTTATCCAACTCCGGTGGAAGGAATTGCGGTTACCGCTAAGGATATTGAAAATGTGCTGCGCAGTGTGCTGGTTGACGATGCCGGTGATGGTTCGGCCTTTGTTAGTGAAGATGGCAGTTATCGGGTGGCATTAATAAAAGGGCATGCTCCCCGGGAAAGTAGTTCGATATATATTGGCAAAGAGTCCCGCCGTCAGTATCGTCTGCAAATGATAGAACAAATTAATACCCAATTGAAAGAATTGCAAAGGGAGTTAATTGTTTTAGAAGACAAAAAGGAAGATCTTATAGCAATGGCACAGCAATTGGAGGAAGAATACCATGCATTCCCGGCGGATAATGACGTAAATGAAGCGTACCGCAATCTCATTAATGTTAATGAGCAGGTTAGGGTGCGGCAAGAAGAAGTAGAAGCTAAAAATAATCAGGTAAGACGAGCTTGGCAGGAACTGCAAGAAATACGCAGTAAACTGCGGCAATTAACCGAGGGGATGCCATTAAAAGCAAGCGAAGAAACCTATAAAAAGGCCCAAGCTGCTATGCAAAGCTACCTGAAGTATTTGCAAAGACTTGAATTAAAGCATAAGGATTATGCTAATAGTAATACATTACTTATTCAATTAAAAACTAACTTGGATGATGTAATATACGATGTAGATGAGTTAACGGGCGAACTGAATGTGTTAGAAAGCGAAATAAAGGGCTATAATATGCGTCTGAAGCAGGTGCAGCAGCGTCTACAACAATTAGGTGCAGATGAGATCAGAGAGAGAATAGCCGGTGTGCAATCAAGGATTATGGAACTTCCCGATGAAATAATAAAGGTGAACACCGGGACTGTAGAATTAAAGAGCCAGATTAACAACACCCAAAACAAACTCGGGGAAATAAAAAAAAATATTAAATACACAGCACAGTTGTGTCGGTTATGGCAGCAGGTCTTTGCCGATGAACTGAAACTTGGATTGGTAGATGCAGCTTATGATGATGAAGATATTATGAAAAGCGCCAAGATGGTATTGCAACAGTATAGAGAGTTATTGCGGGATAGCGATAGAGAAAAAGTAACCAACCGTTTAAATAATGCTTTTTTTCAAGAGCAGGCAGTGCTTGTGGAATACCGATTAACCCAGGAGGTGATGGGGGAGGTAACTGCAATTGAGGTGCCTGCAGAAAGCGAAGTATTAAAAATACAAGCAGAACAACTAATGCAGAAATCACGTAGAACTCATTTGTTGATGGAGTATCAAGGTAAGCGTGTCAGCCCCTATTATGTAATGGAACAAATGGAAAAAGAAGTTGAGCTGCAAAAAATAATCTTAAATGATAAAGACAGAGAACTTTATGAAGAAATCATTATGAACAGTGTGGGCCGGATTATTAGGGGAAGGATTAACCGGGCACAACGGTGGGTAAAACAAATAAGTGAATTGATGGAGCAGCGGGATACCTCAAGCGGTTTAACTTTTTCTATCCGTTGGAAGCCCCGCACTGCAGAGCATGAAGAGGAATTGGATACCAAAGACCTGGTGGATTTGTTGCGTGCCAATCCCAGGATGCTAAAAGAAGAAGATATTAGGCAGATTACGCAGCACTTCCGCTCTAAGATTGGCAGAGCCAAAGAGGCGTTAGCTGAAAAGGGATATGGCGAAACGCTGCACCAAATGTTTAAAGAGATACTGGATTACCGCAAGTGGTTTTCCTTTACCTTGTATTACCGCCGGGAGGGTGAACAGCGCAAAGAGTTGACAAATAACGTTTTCTATACCTTTAGCGGTGGCGAAAAGGCTATGGCCATGTATATTCCTCTATTTTCTGCTGCATACTCCCGCTACTTAGATGCACGGCAAGATGCACCGTATATCATTTCCCTTGATGAAGCCTTTGCCGGTGTAGATGAGAATAACATTCGTGATATGTTTGATTTGGTGGAAAAGTTAGGTTTTAACTATATTATGAACTCCCAGGCACTGTGGGGGGATTATGATACAGTATCGGCCTTATCTATTTGTGAGTTAGTTAGGCCGAAAAATGCACCCTATGTTACGGTGATTCGCTATCATTGGGATGGCAAAATGAAAACCCTGCTGCATGGGCTTGATATAAAAGCTCCAGAGCAGACAGCGTCACAGGCAGCAAGTAATTAAAGTCTTTTGGGGGTAGAACAGTTGGTAGAGCAGCACCAAATTATGCTTAAACAGGCGGTGAAATTTTTTAAGGAAGAACAGGGATTTCATCGATTGTTAAAACAATTCATTGAAAAATATCAGAGTTTAGGCAGGATAGGTGGCAGCGCCAAACTGCAAAATCTAACAGAATGCGAAAAAGAGGCCCTTTCGGTATTGTTTAGGAAGGATTATGATGGCCAGATATCTGCAACCATTAGACTGGAGGATTTTGCCAAGGCGCTGGAAAAAACAAAATATGCCGGAGTGGATATTAAGAAGTTTTTAGAAGCCTTTGCAGGAAGGACCTTAATTACCAAGGCAGAGGAGCAAGATAAATATCAAACCCTAAAGGAAAAATTTTTTATTCAACTGGCTGATAACTATAATCATCCATATTGTCGTTTATGGCTTAAGCATATTGAAGATAAGGGCGGTGGCACACGGGCCATCCACATGGCCTATGATCGGCAAAGGGAGTTATTAAAATCTCAATTGGAAAATGTCCTTAAAGCCATCATTCAGCTGCCAAAGTATCAACAGAACGGCGTGCGGGCATATCAGAGAATATCATCTTTCGCTGTTAATATCACCGGGGATCCCCATGGTTTTGATTTAGATACTGAGCAGGGCAGGTTTTTTGTGGCAGCATTGAAGTTTATCAGAAAAAAAGAAGATGAAGACTACAACTTTGTATCTAACCTATCGGCGGAAGAGCTGACTGAACTCTATGCTTATTTTGGCCTGGCCCGGGATGATATACTAAATTTTGTAACCTGCGCTGGTATTATGGGTTATGACAAGGATTCCGCCCCCCTTGTCTTGTGGAAGAATGCCTGTAATCAAGGGGTGGTAATGAATGTACCGCTTCGTGAGTTGGTTAAGCTGAGGAGGTTTTCTCCTGCCTGCACCCCTGCAGGTAAAGAAAAAGCGGTATTTGTGGTAGAAAACTCCGGTGTATTTTCCTCATTGATGGATAGTTTCCAGCAAGGTTTTACCCCACCGCTAATTTGTACCCATGGCCAGTTCAAGCTTGCGGGGTGGTTGTTGTTGGATAACCTGGTAAAAAACGGTGCAAGCATTTATTACTCGGGTGATTTTGACCCCGAAGGGTTGCAAATGGCACAGCGGTTAATAATGCGCTATCCGCAAAAGGTAATATTGTGGAGATATCACCCCAGCGACTATAAAAAGTGCATTTCTGAGGTGACTATTGGAAAAAGCCGACTAAAGAAGCTGGAAACCATTAAAGTGGCAGAACTTCTACCTTTGGTGGAATTAATAATACATAGCCATAAGGCCGGTTATCAAGAGTATTTAATTAACGATTATATTGAAGATATTAATAAATTTTTCTCTTTGTAATTTCAATTTTGTTTAACCTTACATTCCTAATAATGGCAAATTATTGCAGATGACGGAAGTGAAGATAGATGCAAGATAAAGTATTGATTATGCGGGCCAGCAATTTGGCTCGCTTCTTGTTTGTAAGGTGAAACTTTTTACTGTACCTTAGGCGTCTAAGGTGTAATGGAAGATACGTATCTTAGATTAAAGGAGTTTCATTATATGCCAAATCACAGCATTGACCGGTTAATTGCCGATTACGTCATTCAATATAAAGAGAATCACTATCGGCTGGCTTATAGTTATGTAAGAAATACAGAGGATGCCTTGGATGTGGTGCAAGAATCCATCTATAAAGCCCTGTCGGCTAAGAATTCACTTAAGGACACCGCCTACTTAAAAACCTGGTTTTATCGAATTATTGTAAATACAGCCTTGGATTTTTTGCGCCGGCGGAAAAGGCTGAAGGTGGCCGAAGAAGGCACACTGATTAGCTTGGATGGCGGCGCCCTGGATCATTACCAGGATATAGACTTGAGACGGGCGCTGGATGCGCTGCCGGCAGATTACCGCAGCATCATCATTTTACATTATTTTGAGGACCTGCGGCTGGAAGACGTGGCAGAAATTTTAGATAAAAATGTCAACACCGTTAAAACGCAGTTGTATCGGACACTGAAAAGGCTGCGCTTAGAAATGGACGACAAGGAGAGTCAATTATGAAGGATAAGAGATTAGAACAATTAAAAAAAGAATATCAAAACACACCAATTCCCTCGAAATTGGACGAAGTGGTAAATGAGGCACTGCGTCAAGGTGGGGTTGGCTCCCATGGCAGAGGTTTAACTAAAATGGGCAAAATAATTGCCACCATAGCCGCTTCACTGGTGCTATTTGTAGTGGCAGTTAACATTAGCCCGGCAGTGGCCAAGTCTGTAACGGAACTGCCGGTGGTGGGCGGCATTGTCAAAGTATTAACCGTTAAAAACTACTTTGTTGATGAGGAAAGGTTTAGGGCCGATATTGATGTACCTAAAATTGAGGGCTTAGAAAACAAGGAACTGGAGAACAGTTTAAATCAAAAGTATTTAGCAGAAAATGAAGACTTATATGGGCAGTTTATTGAGGAAATGGAACAGTTGAAACAGCAGGAGGCAGGAAATGTGGCGGTAAGCAGCGGTTACGAGATTATTACCGATAATGAACAGCTATTGACAGTTAAGCGTTATGAATTGGTAATTAAGGCATCTGCCGCCGAAACGGTACGTTATGATACCATTGACAAAAAAAAGCAGCTGTTAATTACTTTGCCCAGCCTGTTTAAAGATGACAGCTATATCCATATCATTAGCGAAAATATTAAAGAACAAATGATGGCTCAGATGCATGAAGATGAAAACAAAATTTACTGGGTGGAAATGCCCGGTCAAGAAATGATGTTCGAACCATTTAAAACCATAGAACCGGATCAAAATTTCTACATCAACTCCCAAGGTAATTTGGTAATTGTATTTGACGAGTACCAAGTGGCCCCCGGCTACATGGGCACACCGGAGTTTATCATTCCCACCGAAGTGCTGGCCGATATTCTGGTGGGGCGGGAGTATATACGCTAATTCCCCATTGGCAGTATTGCCGGGCTGTTGTAAAAAGGAGTTTTGATAAAAGATGGAGAAATAAGAGGAAGCGGGCAGAGAAAACAAGGGGTGCTTGGGTTATGAAATGTAATCACTGTAAGGAACTTACCGATGAAGCCGGTAAGAGTTGTATAGAGCAAGTTCCGATATTTCATGGTCTCAGTAAGCAAGAGGTAAATGAAATTGCTAAAATAAAAATTAGTAGGCAGTTTAAAAAAGGTGAGTTTTTATTCTTATCAGGGGATCAAGTTAATAACCTCTATGTCATACATAAAGGAAAGGTGAAAATTTCAAGAACGTCCGATGAAGGTAAAGAACAAATTATCAGGGTTCTTGGAGCAGGAGATTTTGTCGGGGAATTATCCCTATTTACCCACTCAAGGAGCAAGAGTAATGCCGAAGTGATGGAGACTTCATCCATTTGTATTATTGACGGCAAAAAAATAAAGGACCTTATATATAAAAACCCGGGCATTTCTATTAAAATATTGCAAGAACTAAGTGAACGAATGGAGAATGCGGAAAATCTAATAGAACAATTGGGTATTCATGATGTGGAGCAGCGGGTGGTGGATGTACTTTTAAGTATGGCAGATGAGGAAGATAAGGTGACTTTGTCCATGAGCAAAAAAGACTTGGCGGCCCACATCGGAACATCACAAGAAACCCTCAGTAGAAAACTTTCTTATTTTCAAAGTAAAGGGTGGATCAAGTTAAGCGGGCAGAGAAAAATTGATATTCTTGACCGGCATAGCCTGGTTAATGCCAGAAAGGGTTAGGGTTCCCTGTGGCAGTTGAAATGCGGCACAATTAAGAAAGGGGCAAATGAAATCTTGAAAATAAGTTTTAAAAGGTTAATATTAATTTGCTTTTTATTGCTGGCAATACCCTTGGTTAGCACTGGTCCGGCCAATGCCGGGCCACAGTTTATTGAGCTATCCCGGCAGGTTCTACCCATGCCCCCGGAGGATGATGAAGGCGGAATTAAAAATGTAGCACTGTCAGCACAACTAATTGACCAGGTGATTTTAGAACCCGGTGAAATATTCTCTTACAACAAAATAGTTGGGCCGAGAACCTTAGAGAGAGGTTTTGCATGGAGTGAAGCAATTGGTTGGCTAAACGGGGAACTTACATATGTTCCGGATGTTGGCGGTGGGGTTTGCAGAACTTCAACTGCCCTTCATCAAACGGTGCTAAATGCCGGGTTAGAGATTTTGGAAAGGCATAGCCACTCATTGGATGTAGATTACGCTGAACGCGGTAATGATGCTACGGTATGGTACGGGGTGTTAGACTATCGGTTTAAAAACACTAAAGATAATCCGATTAAAATCAATGCTGCGGTGGAAGACAAGATGCTGATAATTTCATTGGAGGAAAAATCCCCGATAAGTGTTATGTTAAATGGTCAATATGTAAGTTTAAATGCAGCCCCTTTTATCTATCAGTCCAGTTTAATGGTACCGGTTCGGTCAGTGTCCGAGGCACTGGGGGCTATTGTTAGCTGGGATAATACAATAAATGCGGCAATTATTACAAACGGACATAATACTGTCAATTTAAGTGTTAATGATAGTGAAGGCGGTGTTGATAATCAAATAATAATTAAGAACGGCACAATGTTTATGGCTGCCAGATACCTGGGGATGGCAATGGGCTATAATGTTGAATGGGACAATGAAACTAAAACCTTAAATTATACATGATAATTTTTAGCTAAAGGCCTCGACTTTAAAAAGTCGGGGTTTTTTGTTTCTGCCGGTAATGCCCGCAAGGCACAACCATGGTGAACTTTCAATTATTAAATGGACTTTCGACATAAATATTGAATCTAGGATGTTAAATTTGACAATTATCTATTATTACTTGACTAAATATTCAGAGGAGATTCTATCCACCGCTGAAGGAGTATTGGTTCGGGGGGAGTGTCGTGTACCGTTTTGGTAGAGGTTATTTATTACTAATGCTGTTTATGGTGATTGGGCTGCTTGTCAGCGGATGTACGACAACACAGCCCGAAAAAAATGAAGTTAGGGCATTGGAAGGCACCTTAGACCTAACCGGTTGGGACTTTGAACAGATGGGCCCGGTTGAATTGAACGGGGATTGGGAGTTTTATTGGGGCCAGTTACTGACCCCCGGGGATTTTAACGAGGGGCAAGGCGGTTTTGATAAGCATCTATTCTCTGTTCCCCAGTCATGGAACGGCTATCGGGTAAATGACCAAATACTGACCGGTGAAGGGTATGCCACCTTTCGTTTAAAAGTATTATTGCCTGAAGATGAACAATCGAAATCTTTGGGTCTTTCTGCCATCAGTACTGCACATAAATTATGGGTAAACGGACGGCTGGTATCTGCCCAGGGTGAAGTGGCAACCCAAAGGGAGCAAAGCGACCCCAAGTACTTTCCTAAAATCATCCACCTATCATTGAAAGAAACTCCGCCGACATAGTATTACAGGTATCAAACTTTAGCCACCGCCGGGGCGGTATCTGGCAACCAATTACTTTGGGCAACAGTGATCAAATCAGCACAATTAGGGAGTAAGAACTGGTTTTTGACATGGTCTTGCTGGGCGTTTTGATGATCATGGGGCTTCATCACCTGGCCATTTTTATGCTGCGCAGGAGCCACATGGCAACTTTATGCTTTGGCTTGTTTTGCATACTGATGGCTTTGAGGATTGTATTGGTGGGACAAGTAATGCTGCTGAACTTTTACCCACAAATACCCCAAGAGATTATTCTTAAGCTGGAGTACTTAACATTTTACCTGGGTATACCCTTCTTTGTTTTATTTCTCTACTACCTATTTCCGGGAGAAGTATTAAAAAAGGTAGCTTATATTTATTTTATAATATCGGTTGGCTATTCAATACATGTGCTCTTAACTGAGCCCATTGTATTTAGCCGTTATTTAATCAGTTATGATGTAATAACCTTAGCGGTCTTCTTGTATATGTTATTTGCAGTGATACTGGCACTGATTAGAAAAAGAGACGGTGCCGCACTGGTGATCATCGGATTTCTTATTTTTACCGGCACCGCTGTTAATGATATATTGTACTATACCGAAAAATCCGCTGTGGGCGACCTCTTCCCCCTGGGCGTTTTTGTGGCTATCTTTACTCAATCCTTTATTATTGCCCGACGTTTTTCTAATGCCTATAAAACAATAGAACAAATGTCGGAAAAATTGTTATCATTGGATAAACTGAGGAACCAATTTTTAGCCAGTGTTTCCCATGAGTTAAAAACGCCCTTAAACGGCATCATTGGCATTGCTGAATCTATTTTAAACGGCCCAGCAGGAGCTTTAAATCAGCAGCAGAGTACCAATCTATCTTTGATAGTTTCCAGTGGCAGGCGCTTGAGTAGGTTGAAGAACGACAATATTGTTTTAGAGCTTGAGCCCATAGATCTTAAACAAGTTGTAAACAGGGCCTTGGCCCTGGCTAGGCCTGTGGCTGCCAATAAGAATATAGAGCTTATTAATGATGTGGGTAACAAGATACCCCCGGTTAAGGCTGATGAAAATAGGCTGCACCAGATTTTAGATAACTTAATTGGTAATGCCATTAAGTTTACCACCGCCGGCAGTGTGCTTATATCGGCAAATAGGCAGGGCGATTTTGTGGTAATCTCCGTTGAAGATACCGGCATAGGCGTTCCCTTGGAGCAGCAGAGCAGGATATTTGAGTACTACGAGCAGGGTGAGCAGCAGACCTTAAAATATAAGGGGATGGGGATCGGTCTGAGTATTACTAAAAGATTGGTAGAGCTGCATGGGGGTAAAATTTGGGTAGAGTCGGACGGTCATCGGGGGGCTAAATTTATTTTTACCCTGCCAATCAGCAGTGAAATGGTTCAAATGAGTGAAGGTAGAGCGGAAATTGCAGCTACACTGGACTTACCGGAAACTAAGGAAGATGTTGCTGCCATTGTTCCGGATACAAACTCTGAGTTTCGCATTATTGTTGTGGACGATGAACCCATTAACCTACATGTGGTTGAGAGCCAGCTTTCTGTGGAGCGGTATCAGGTTACCACTGCCACCGGCGGTCGGCAGGCATTAAGGAAAATTGAGGAAAGCCCGGGCTTTGATCTGATGATTTTAGACCTCATGTTACCTGATTTATCAGGATATGAAGTGTGCCGGTTGGTCAGGGAGAAATATTCACTTTTGGAATTACCGATACTGATTTTGACGGCTAAGGACAGAACAGAAGATTCACTGCTGGCCTTTGAGGTCGGTGCCAATGATTATTTACCCAAGCCCTTTAACAGTAAAGTAATGTTGGCCAGGGTAAAAACATTATTGACCTTGAAAAAAGTAATGCAGCAAGTGGTTACATCGGAACTACAGTTTTCGGTTATTGCGAAAGTGAGAGTTTTTCAACTTATACCAGCACACTGGTGGCAATTGTGAGGGGATTAGAGGAAATTGGTTGGGTTAATAATTTAAAATGGTTTAACAGGATAGTGGCGAGCGGGGACAGTAGGGCCATTTGGCGGTGGCTGGCCAACGAAGAAGTGAGTCCCTATGTTGAATTTGTGGAGGATGCCTTTTATAACCTGAGGGATGCCGATGTTGATCGAGAAGGCATTATTGAACGGTTAAACAGTAGAAAGGATATAGATATCATGCTGGTGATGGGTGCCGAAGCCGGCATTTTACTGAGTAATGCCCAGCATGATACAAACATTTTTGTTTTTGCCGCTTCCAATGCAGTAAGATCGGGGATTATTGATTCAGTGGAAGACTCGGGTAAAGATAAGGTATGGGCCCACATGGATGAACAGCGCTTTGAACGCCAAATTAAAGCTTTTTATGATATCGTGCAATTTAAAAAACTGGGCATGGTTTACGAAGACTCTGACAATGCCAGGGTATATTCGGCTGTAAACGAAGTGGAAAAACTGGCTGAAGAAAATGGATTTGAAATAGTGCGCTACCATGTCAGGGAGCCGCGGAGCCCCGAGGAGTACCCGCGATACTACCAAGAAGTGCAGGATGCCTACAACAAACTGGCAAAAGAGGTTGACGCCGTTTATGTGACCATAGCATCGCTGGAGAGTGAAAAACTGCCGCACTTGTTTCAACCCTTTTATGAAAACAAAATACCCATCTTTTCCCAGTTGGGTGACATTGAAGTGCAGCATGGAGCCTTGATTACCGTTTCGGTGATGGATGAGGTAAACATCGGTCGTTTTGGTGCGGATAATATCAGTAAGTGTTTACTGGGCGCCAAGCCCCGCCAATTAGAGCAATCTTTTCAAAGCGCCCCGGTAATAATCCTAAATTCCGAGGTGGCTAAAAAAATTGACTTTAAACTACCCTTTGAATTGCTTATAGTGGTTGATAAAGCTTATAAAGATATTGAAGGCTTGTAGAAGCAAGCAAATTGACGATAGGGTGGAGGATTATTTGTGGAAGGTAATGTTAGGGAATATCTTATTAAAATGGCTCCCGGCTTGCCGGCAGAAATAATGTCCCAAGAAACATACAGTAAACTAGATAAAATGACGGCTTTATTCAGGGATTTTGCAGCCAGTTCTTATATTCTGGAGACACACTTAAATACAGAGGCCGCCGAGGTGGATTTTTCTTTTCGGGTACTTGCTGAAGAAAAGGCTTGTTTAATTAACGGATTAAATAATAAAAGTTTTTACCAATTATCTAGCGACCAGGTCTGGCTAAGAATCATTAATTTTGTCAATTGCTGGCCCTGGAGCATAGAAGATATTTGGTTTGAAATGGATTACGGCCAGTGTGACCGGCAGCTTCCGCAACCATGCTTTTTCTTTAATGCCGGTGAAATGATAAAGGGCAGGGATGCAGACACCGAGCTTTTGTTTTTTGTCCTGGGGAAGTTACTGGATGAACAGCAGCTGAACTTACTAAAGGACAAGATTGTAAGTGTAATTAAGGAGCTGCCTCCGGCCGTGGGCCTGTTTCAAGTGGGTACCATGCTGGCCAGAAACAAAGATCGGGTTAGGATATTTACAGATGACTTAACCTGGGTGCAGGCTATAGATTATTTATCTGCCATCGCTTGGCCGGGCCCCGTTTCTGAGTTGGAGGAATTATTTCAGTTAGTACATCAATATAGCGACGGACAATATCAGGTGGATTTCGATGTCACCGGACAAGGTATATCTAAAAAAATTGGTATTAACTTTAGGCCAAGGGAGAAAGCTTTGCCGGCCCTTATGGAAAATTTAGTTAAGCACCGGCTGTGCACCCATGTAAAAAGAAAGGGTGTCCTTAATTGGCCGGGCATCCAGGGCTGTTTTATGGAAAAGGGTTATGGCTTTACCCTGTTGGTAAGGGATGTCTGTCACTTTAAAATAAGCTATTCCCCGGAGGAGGGTATAAAGGCCAAGGCTTACCTTAGGGTAACGGGAATATATTTAAAGGAAGTATTTAAGCAAAAACAGCGGGGATATAAGGAAATGCAGGATGTTTTTAAAGAAATAGCCAAAAGGTCGATGCTGGACTGGGATTATCGTCAGCTGTGTTTAAAGGACAGCCGGGCGGCGATTGAAAAAATGCTAAAGGACCGGGTACCGCCTTGGCTTGAAATAGATTTTATTGAGGAGGATGAAAAGGGCGCCGCCAACAGTGATGGCTGTGCCTATGTGCTGCCCCCCTTTCTAAAAAAATCATGGCTATTTAATAAATAGGCATAAGGATGTGATTGCCGTATTGACTGTTCCGTTATTTATTATTGAGGAGCACCATGAAGCTTTTTTTATTTGGCATTACGGATATTTTAATAAGCTAATTAATCCCTTTGGCAACACACTGCTGCGCGTGGATTCCCACGAGGATATGTTGTGTGGCTGCTTAGGTGAGTCAGTTGACCAATTAGAGGAAGACTTAAGTAGAATATACCGTTTTACTTATCAGCAACTGGGCATTGCCACCTTTATTATACCGGCAATTTACAGGGGGGTAATCAATAACTACACCTTCTTATGTAAATATAGCAGCTATGAGGGTAAAAGGACTGACAAATACGTGGCTTCCTATAAATCCGAGGGTAAGTGTTTTAAAATCGGTGAGATAAATGGTTTCCTGCCACTGCAACTGCAGTCAGAGGGAAATCCATGGGGTAGGCATCAGTTTTACCGTCATCAGGAAATTGGCCTGGGAAGCAGCTTTACCACCGGCCAACCACTAATACTGGACATAGATTTAGACTTTTTCTCCTGTGACAATTCTTTATCATCTACAGTGAAAAGGATAGAGATTACTGAGCGGGCTTATCATGACTTTATTAATAATAAGTACAACCCCTTTAGAATCATGCCCGATGCAGCTCTAACCGCTAAAAAGGAAAGCGACGGTTATTATTTATACTATACTGAATGGCAGGAAACACCGAATTATAAAAAGGTCTCGCCGGATGTGATTGACAAAAGAATTAGTAGATTTGTGGATTTTTTAAAACAAAATGATGTTAAACCGAAACTGATAGATATTTGTCGTTCCCGTTTTTCCGGGTATACACCGGGGGATCAGTGGGAATACATTGAAAACAAATTAATTGAAGGTTTAGGTCAGTTATATGATTTAAGCATCACCCATATCGATGAGCTTAAACAAAGGTTTGATAGTTGATACATAATAAATTCACTTGTGTAATTGTTGCAAGCATAGTATGCTATAAAGAAGCAAATGCCCGAGCACTGTGATTTGAGGTGTGCAAATGATTAAAAAGCGTTACTTGGAATCATTTAATGAGGATATAGATAAAATTCTATCCGGGGACTTGGTGATTCCGCCTGACTACCGGCATTGCAATGATGAATATAAAGAACTGTTATTCCTGGCCCAGCTGCTGGCAAGGGCAGATTTTTCCATAGAAATGGAAGGACGGAAGGAAAAAATATGGTCAAGGGTCCGGGAAATTGATGAACTTAGTGATGAAGATTTAGATTTGGTTGTCGGCGGTCTTAAGATAAATGAAACCTTAGATAAAAACGGCAATAAGCTGCCATAATGATATGGCAGCTTATATTTTTTGCCCATTATTTTTCCTTCCCGTGGCTATCCTTTGGCAGCAGCGGGGTGGCTAACAATGCAACCACCGGCGTCACTGTCATTACCCATAAGGCGGTGGGCTCGCCAAAATGGTCCGCAATGGCACCCAGCAGCACCACACCCACTCCTCCTAAGCCAATGGCGAAGCCTGTCATTAACCCGGACGCCACCCCTACCCGGTGGGGCATAAGCTCTTGGCCCATAACCACTGTGATGGCCATGGTAGATACTATAACCATGCCAATTATGAAGAACAGTACCAAGGACCATATTCCGCCGCTGATTCTTAATAGCAGCATTAGGGGGATTAGCAGTGCCGTTGAGGTAACCAAGGTGTTTTTTCTGCCAAAGCGGTCAGCCAGTGGTCCGCCCAATATTGTGCCGGTGGCGCCGGCCAGCATAAAGGCTATCAAAAGGGAACTGACGTAAGCCGGGCTGTAACCCAGGTAGTTGACAAAGTACAGGGGCATAAAATGTGTTAAACCGGCTTGTACCCAAGATCTCAATACCACCACAAAAATAAGTGCAAGAAGGGGTATTAATATCTTGCGGGGCACCTTAATTAAGGGCTTGTTTGCAGTATTGTCAGCCCTTGTTTTTCTTATTTGCCGGGGCTCATCGGGTAATTTGTTTCTGTATATGTAAAACAGTAAAACCATTGCCAGGCCGGGGAATATGAAATATATACCGGCGGTGTTGCCGTAAAGGGTGAGCAGTTGGGCCATGGATGCAGCGCCAATTGCGGCACCCAGGGCACCGCCGACAATAAATATAGACATGCCCGTTGCCCTGCGCTGTCCACTGGCCAGCCGGCTTACCTTTGATCCTTCGGGGTGGAAAGCCGCAGAACCTAGGCCGCTAATGAGTACCACCAATAAAATTAGCCAATAGTTGGAGATAACACCCACCATGGCCAGGCCTGCCATTGATAAAAAGCAGCCCAGGGGCATCAGCCAGCGGCTTTTAACCCGGTCGCTCCAGTAGCCTAAAAGCGGTTGTATCACCGATGAGCTGACGTTAAAAATTAATGCGATTAAACCCGCTGCACTATAAGAAAGATTTAAGGATGCTTGAATAATAGGCAGCATTATTGGCAGGGCACCGGCTGCAAGGTCGGTTACCAGGTGCCCGGCAGAAAGCAGCAACAAGACTTTGATGCGCATATCAGATAGTGACGATGACTTGGGTAGCTTCAAAACAATTCCTCCGTTCCGGTTTTAACTGTCAATACAATTATAGTTAATTTGTTGATATTATGCCAACGGGCGACCCGGACCTGAAATGGCAGTGTATGCAAGGGTCTTTTATGTTAAGATATAATAGTGGGGTATTCTGCTGCCGATACAAGGGGTGAAAGCAATAATATGACCGGGGTTTTTGATAGCATTGACAGCCTGTTGATGCTGGTTGAAGGCGCCAGCCTTTGGACGGTGTTTTTTACCCTGGTGGCCGGGTTGATATTTGCACCGGTCAATCGGGAGGTAATAGTTATATTGATGGCGCTGGTGGCTGCGAGCGGAGCCATAAGCCCTTTGTCAACCTATATTATTTTAACATGCGCCACCTTTGTAGCCTATATAATTGGTTTTTTTATCAGCAGATTTTTTCGCCATAGTATTTTTGCTGATCCTTCACCGAAAATGAAAGAAAATATCGAGCGCAGTTATCGCTTAATAGATAAATATGGCACAATGGCAATTATCATTAGTTACTTCATACCCGGTGTACGGTTGGTTACTCCGGTGATACTGGGCGTAAGCGCCATGCCCTGGACAAAATTTGTAATTGCCTCTAAAGCTGCTTCTCTCATATGGATATCGTTTATTTATATACCCACCTATTTTTTAGGTGATATATGGGGTTTCCTTTCATAAAAGACCGCAGTTTTTTCGACCCTTGTCAGCCAGACGACAGAAAAATTGCCGGACATTATGAGATAATGGTACATAGTAAGTAAACAGAGATTTTAAAAAACAATAAGTGCATTAATTAACAAACTCAAATCTTGCTTGCGATAATGAATAGGGGGAAAAACTGTGGTTAAAAAGCGTAACATTGTCATTTTAGGGGCAGGTTACGGTGGGCTTAGGGTAGCCCAAAGATTGTCTTATTTGATGACTGAAAATGATGATTATCAAATTGTCTTGGTTGATAAAAATGACTACCATACCTATATGACTCAACTTTATCAACAGGCTGCCGGAACAGCCGATTGCACTGCCATGGTGGCACCTTACAGTGGGCTGATTGAAGAGCATAAAGTTAACTTTATACAGGGTTGTGTTAGTGAAATAGACAGCAATAACAAGCTTGTAAAATTGATAAATGGCGAAAAGATACAATTTGACTACTTGGTAGCTGCCTTGGGAAGCAGGACGGAATATTATAACATACCTGGCCTGGAAGAAAACAGTATAAGCATTAACTCTTTGCAAAACGCGGTAAGAATACAGCGGCGGGTGGAGCATGTTTTAAAGGAAAAACAGAAAAACCCCACCTTTGTCATTGGGGGCGGTGGGCTTACCGGAGTGGAATATGCCGGCGAATTGGCCCATTGGCTTGGGACGGTAAGTGAAAAGTATAACATCAATCCCGCCCATATCCGCATCATTATGATAGAAGGCAGTAAACAGCTGCTTCCGGGTATGTCCGGTAAGGTTGCCGACTATGCCAAAGATGCGTTGCAGCAGCAGGGTGTAGAGGTTATTACCGGTGATTTTGTTAAAGAGGTTACTCCCGATACCATTTATTTATCTTCAGGGCGGGAAATAAACTATTCAGTGTTTGTTTGGGCAGGGGGGGTCAGCGGCAGCGAAGTGCTGGCTAAGTCAGGCCTTAAAACCGAGGGCCGCGGCAGATTAATGACCAACCGCTACCTGCAGTATGTTGAAGATAAAATGATATACGCTGTGGGTGACAGTGCCTTGGTGATTAATCCCAAAACCGGTCGACCGATGATACCCACCGCCCAGGCGGCCCTGCAGCACGGCACCCTGGTGGCCCAAAATATATACCGGGATATTCTTGGCAAACCCCTGCTGGAATTCAGGCCGGGCAACATATTACTGCTTATTTCTGTTGGTAAAGGCCGTGGCCTGGGTGAGTCAGAAAAAATCTCCTTCACCGGCAGAATTGCCTCCTGGCTTAAGAAGGCGGTGCCTATTAAATACAAGTATTTTATCGGTGGGCTTAAAATGTTTTGTGTGCAAGAAAAGGAAAAGGTTAATAGGCATAATTGTTGGCAAAGCGCCTATAAAAAATCGTGAGCGTCTGTATAAATAACAGGCGCTTTTTTTGTGCAGGCACAGTGCATAGTCCCTAAAAGCCATATATTATGGTATTTTGTGGTGTTTTGTTATATAATCATATTAGCATATAGTGGGTGGTGATACTTTGTCTGAAAAGATTGCACAAATGAAGGCAGATCTCTTAAAGGCCCTTGCTCATCCCACCAGGGTGCGGATATTGGAATTATTAAAGCATGGTGAGCTTTGTGTTTGCGATATTTTTGAGAAACTGGAGGTGGAGCAGGCCAATGCCTCGCAGCACCTTGCCATATTAAAAAAGCAAGATATTTTAAAGAGGAGGAAGGAAGGCCTGCGGGTTTATTATTGTATCAAGCATAATGAGGTGATAGATATTTTAAATATCGCGGATAAAATACTTGTTATGCAGGCAGAGGAAAGGGCCCACACAATAAATAAATATAAAAAAAGCAGGTAGGGGCGCCTGCTTTTTTTACACCTCGGCTGGGCCGGTGACTGGGCCTTTACACTTACGGTTTTGATAAGGCCAATTAATACCTATCTTTCGAAGGGGGTTTAAATAAATGGATTTGGAGAGGGAGAGTCTTAACAAATACCGCTTAAGGCGGACGGGGGATATGCTTGTTGACGGTGTGGTGTATCTTTCTAAAGACCTTTTAAAACTGGTTAAAAGGGACAAGTCTTTGCAGCAGTTGGCCAACGCTGCCTGCCTGCCGGGTGTGGTTGATCCGGTCTGTGGGATGCCGGACATTCATGAAGGCTTTGGTCTACCCATTGGCGGTGTAATGGCCACCACTTCCAAGGGGGTTATTTCTGCCGGAGCGGTGGGTATGGACATTAACTGTGGGGTGAGGCTGCTGTCAACCAATATTGAAGCCCGGGAACTTTCTATACCCACACTGCGCAAGCTAATTGAAAAAATTGAAGAATATGTGCCCACAGGGGTGGGAAAAAAGGGTAAGCACCGCACCATCAGCGGAAAATTTTTTGAGCAGGTGGCCCATGAAGGTGCCAAGGCCATTGTTGATGGGGGCTATGGTTGGCCCGATGACTTAAAAAACACTGAAGAGGAAGGTAGCTTGCCGGGGGCCGATTTGGCTGCTGTCAGTGCAACCGCATATAAGCGCGGCGAAGGACAGTTGGGCACCTTGGGTGGGGGCAATCATTTTATTGAACTGCAGCTTGTGGAAGAAATATACCGGCCGGAGGTTGCAGATAAATTTGGTTTGCAGCAGGGCATGTTGGCGGTAATGGTCCATACCGGCAGCCGTGGATTCGGTCATCAAATATGTAACGATTACAGTAAAGGATTGTTAGCGGCGGCTAAAAAGCACGGCATTATAATTCCCGATCGGGGACTTGCCTGTGCACCGGCGGATTCCAAAGAAGGTAAAAACTATTATGCAGCCATGGCCTGTGCGGTAAATTATGCCTTTGCCAATCGCCAATTGATTACCTACGATATTCGCCGGGCCTTTGAAGATGTGTTTCAAGGTGCTGCCGGTGATATGGGGTTAAGGCTGGTGTATGACGTGGCCCACAACATTGCTAAGTGGGAAAAGCATCGGGGTCAACGGGTGTTGGTACACCGTAAAGGGGCCACCAGGGCACTGCCGCCCGGTCATCCACAGAACCCCAGGGCATATGAACAAACCGGCCATCCGGTGTTGGTTCCCGGCAGCATGGGTACAGCTTCCTATGTATTGGTGGGTACGGAAAAGGCGGCCGCAACTTATTATTCTGCCAACCACGGGGCAGGCCGCACCATGTCCCGCACAGCTGCGGTGAAGGGGATCACCAAGGAGCAGTTTGATACCAGCATGGGCAGGGTGCTGTACAACAGCAGGAATTACAAAGAACTGCTGGATGAGGCCCCCGATGCCTACAAGGACATCGATGTGGTGGTGGATACCCTGGCTGATATCGGCATCACCGCCAAGGTGGCCCGGTTACGCCCGTTGGCAGTGATTAAAGGAAAGGATTAAATATCATGGCAGCTAAAAAGCCATGCCCGCGGGCATGGCTTTAGCCTATGAAGCCTGACTGGCTTTAAGCTCCTTCCGTTTTCTTTCTCTGGTTTTCGAATGTTCTATGTTATTGGAATTATCGGTGCCGCTGTGCATGATGCTATTGCCTTTAAAGACGGCCCCTTCGTTTACTACCAGTGATGAAACCTCGATGTCCCCATAAACTTTACCGGTGTTGCTGATTTCCAATTTTCCTTCCAAGGTAATATTTCCATGTAATTCACCGGCGATGGTGGCATTGGCTCCTTTGATGTTACCGTGTAAAGAACCGTCCTTGCCAATGACGGTATCACCGCTTATCACCATTTCGCCTTCAACCTTCCCGTCTATCCGTACGCTCCCCTTCACATTTAAACTGCCGATAAAATGGGTTCCCTTGCCGATAATTGTATCAACCTTTTCGCCCATGGGCTGTTGCTTTTTTCCAAACATAATAATCGCTCCTGTTCTTAAAGATTTTAACGTATGTAATCAGCGGGATCTACATGCTGGCCGTTCAAGTGTACCTCGTAATGAAGGTGGGGACCGGTGGAAGCTCCGGTGCTTCCCACATAAGCAATAACATCACCCCTGGCAACATGGTCTCCCACCGATACATTAAGCCTGGAATTGTGGGCATACAAGGTTCTAAACCCATAGGGGTGATCGATAATTACCGTTCTGCCATAACCGCTGCGATACTCCGCAAAGGTGACCACACCTTGGCCGGTGGCTACCACAGGGGTGCCGTGGGATGCTGCGATGTCTATGCCGGGGTGGAAAACAGAACGCCCGTTAAAAGGTGATTTGCGGTAACCATAGCCTGAACTTATGCTGCCTTCAGCAGGTAACCCTTGTGGCTTGGCGGCATAATAGGCATTTCTCTCTGACACATCCTCCTTTAAGGACACTAAAATTTGGTTAATCTCATCGGTTTGTGCCAGCAGTTGCTCGGTGCTGCCTTTAACCCTTGTGTAAGAGGTGTGCCAATCTTCGGCCTTAGGTGATGACTTAAATGCCAGGAAAGAAAGGACTCCTTTGTCATCGCCATTGTTTGTATTATCTGACCGGTCTTCCGGGTTTAATTGCGCAATATCCCTGCTTACATTTAAGCCTGACCTGCTTACTGCTTCCCCTCTGTCCAATATCTCCCGCACGTCTTTTTCCAAAAGCCTTATCTCCAGCATCTTTTGTTCCAGTTCCTGGGCTTGGGCCTTTAATTCATCCAGCTGTTTTTGGCGCGTGGTGTCTTCTGCCTGCAATGTTTTTAGTTCGGCCATGTTGGCCTTCATGGCAGTGTATTGAAAATAAAAGCCAACAAGGGCTATTACCATGCCGGCCATAAATAGCAGTGAAATGACCGGCAGCAGGTAAGGGATGCGTCTGCTATATGTGGATTCTTTTGAATGGGGAACATACATAATGGTAAATGAATTAGTAAGTTTCAAGTAAATGTTCTTCAGCTTCTCTTTTAACAAATCAACCAACCTCTTAATTGACCTTAATTAAGTCTTATATCTTATACACCTTATGACAAAATCCTGCCCGCAAAGGCTTAAAAAGAATAAAGTCCCGTTTAATAACAGGACTTTTGTCCGCCCATAGTTATTCCTTAATGTAGCTGGCTACTATTTCTCCGTAATAAATTACGTGGAAGTCGCCCTTGGGGTAACAATCCTTATCGATCTTTTCGCTTATCAGTGCAGGCTCCATGGCCTGCTGGTAAACCACCTTGCACTCATAGTGCAAATCACATTCACCGATTATTGGAGTGTTGACCACCTTGGCAGGCTCCGGGGTAAAGTTGCAGGCACTGAACTTGTCTGTATCCCTGCCGGATTTTGTGCCGCACAGGGCCAGCTCTTTCTTAAGGTCTTTATTGATGGGAATACTGACGGTAAACTCTTTGGCATTCTCCAGCATTTTATAGGTGTGCCTGGAATACCTTACCAGCACCATCAAAATTGGCTTGCGCCAGATAAAACCAATTGTGCCCCAGCCAATGGTCATGGTATTTAACCGGTCCCCATCCTTTACAGTAAGAAAAGCACCCTTTGGCAGTTGTTCAAGTACTTCTTTGGCATATTCATTGTAAGGCACATCTTTTCTCATGTTGTAAACAGCTCCTTTGCCATAGGTATCACCTATTGTTTATTTATCTTGTTCCGGGCTTTCATTTCTTTTGGGCGGCCGAGGGCCAAAATACTGGTAATAATCGCAGCGTATTCTACCGTTATAGACTTTTCGCTTTTTGTCTGCCTTTTTTCCAAAATGCTTTTCAAAGTCAGTGTTTGACGTAATAATGTAATAGGACCATGTATCCAAGGGCAGGAAAGCCTTACCCATTTGCTGATATAACAATTCCACCTCAGGGCGTTCCTTTAATCTTTCACCATAGGGGGGGTTGCAGATAATGCAGCCGTATTTCTTTTTGGTGCTAAGATTAGCTACATCCATGGGCTGGAAAGAAACAAATTCATCCACTCCGGCTTCCCCGGCATGATAGCGGGCCATACTAAGGGCTTCTTTGTCGATATCAGAACCAATAATTTTTAGGGGCAAATCATAACGTGCCTCCTTGTGGGCAGCACGTCTTTGTTCTTGCCAAATTTTTTTGGGTATCCAAGGCCATTCTTCAGCGGCAAAATTTCGGGTTAAGCCCGGTGCGATGTTTTGCCCGATTAAAGCTGCCTCAATGGGGATGGTGCCGGTGCCACAGAGGGGATCCAGCAGAATTCTGTCAGCATTCCAATAGCTGAGCATAACCATGGCCGCAGCCAGTGTTTCTTTTATGGGTGCCTTACCGGTCAACTTCCGGTACCCTCTTTTGTGCAAGCCTGCACCGCTGGTATCTATGGTCAGTGTGACCACGTCTTTTAACAGGGCCACCTCAACAGTGAACTTTGGACCCGTTTCAGTAAACCATTCCAGGCCGTAAACCTCTTTCATTTTTTCCACAATGGCCTTTTTAACTATGGCTTGACAGTCAGAAACACTAAAGAGTTTTGATTTAATTGATTTGCCTTCCACCGGGAAGTTGGCATCAACGGGGAGTAATTCAGTCCAGGGCAGTGCCTTTGTTTGTTGAAAAAGCTCTTCAAAGGTGGTGGCTTTAAATTCACCCACCTTTAGCAAGACCCGCTCTGCACTGCGAAGCCACAGGTTGGTGTGGCAAATGGCCTGCTCATTGGCAACAAAGGTTACCCTGCCGTTTTCTACTTTAGTGTTGTTGTATCCCAGCTGTTTTAGTTCATGTGCTACCACTGCTTCTAGTCCAAAGGCTGCCGTGGCTATTAGTTCCAGTTTTGCCATATTGTTTTCTCCATTTTGCAGTTAATATTATAGTTACTTTTGGCTATGTAAATAATCTACAAGTCTTTCGAACTGCATGTTTACAAGTTTCTCCACGGGCTCGTTTACCTCTTTGGCCCTTTTTTCTATAACGTGAAGCTGATTTTGCAGGAACTCTTTTAAGATGTATTCACAAACTTCTTCTTCAGTTTGATTGTTTTTCTTAGCTATCTGCTCTATCTTTTGACCTGTTTCTTCCGTAATGTTTAGTTCAAACCCTTGATCACCCATAGTAATACACCAACCCTTTCTCCATTATTTAAAAAGATCTAAAGCAAGTTTTCCCAACACTATCTTTCTACCCCTTGGGTATAAACCAAGTTTTTCTAACACTATCTTTTTGATTTTAAAAAAGAATTTAAGGAGGATAGTATAAGAAAAACTAAGGTTTCTACCCTTTGGGTATAAACCAAGTTTTTCTAACACTATCTTTTTGATTTTAAAAAAGAATTTAAGGAAGATAGTATAAGAAAAACTAAGGTTTCTACCCTTTGGGTATAAACCAAGTTTTTCTAACACTATCTTTTGACTTTAAAAAGAATTTAAGGAAGATAGTATAAGAAAAACTAAGGTTTCTACCCTTTGGGTATAAACCAAGTTTTTCTAAAATTTTATACCAAGGGGTGGTAAATTGCAACCTAAAGTCCCTTTGGCAAAATAGTGGGTAAATTTTTTAAAATAACTTGTTTTTATCCGGGGCAATCAGATATGATTAATTAATACGGTCTTTTGGTAAGGAGGTTAAGGGTTTTGAGTCAACTGGAGTGGGTAAAGAAACAATTTACTATCATGGTGGTTTTAAAGGCTTTGGGTAGTGGGCTGGCCCAAATAGGCATTTGGTATGCAGATATGGGCCCTGCCGTAGGAATTGTGATAATGCCGGCCTTAATATACTTTATTGGTAGCTTGGCCATAAGAACCTTTGTCACGGAAGAGCGAGCTCCTGCACTGGCCAGGGTTGTCAAATTGTTTTATATGTTCCTCATTTTGTCTTTGATAGGCAACCTGGCATCATTTTTAATAAACATCGGCTACTTAAAAACCTTATAAACTTTACATAGGATGTATAAGAAACCTGTAAACACCCCATACTATTACTAATTAGTTAGTGGTATTGGGGTGTTTTAATTATGTGTAATACTAAAAAGGCAGTGCTAATTATATTTTTAGTAATGGCAATGATGACGGCAGTGTATAACTATAATGCACAGCAAGACTATGCCCGGGATTTAATAAGGTTTCATGTTATACCCAATAGTGACACCATAGAGGATCAAATGCTTAAACTTACCATTAGGGATATTGTGATAAAGGAAATGAAGGCAAAGTTTGAAAAGGTAGAAAGCAAAGAAGAAGCGATCTTGGTCACAAAAGAAAATTTAAGTGAAATTAAAAAATTGGCCGAGGAGCAAATTGCCCTTGCAGGTAAAAACTATAAGGTAGAAGTTCAGCTGGGGGACTATCAATTTCCTGAACGGACCTATGGAGATATAAGGCTGCCCCAGGGCAAATACCAGGCTGTGCGCTTGATAATTGGCGAAGGTAAGGGACAAAACTGGTGGTGTGTCTTGTTTCCGCCCCTGTGCTTTGTGGACGGGGTAGAAAGCCTTACCGAAGGCCGGCAGGCAAAGGGTGTAAAGGTGTTTGAACGGGATGACATTGAATTTCGGCTGCGCTCTTTAGAATTCCTTAATGGCAAATAGCCATTAGCAATTTGTAAATTAGGGGTTTAAATTTATTAAATTCGGAAAGACTGAAAATATTTACCACCTAAAGGAGTGATTGCGTGAATTTTAAAGAGATTGATGAGAAGGCAGCCTTGGAATTTTTTGAAATGCTTAAGGATGCTCCCACCATTAGGGAGATTATTGACACCTATCCCGGTGTGGAGAACTTAATTCATGTGATGACAGCACAACTGACAACACATTTTTTACTGCCTTACTTGGAAAACAATTTGGCGGTGGAAGACCTGGTGGAATCAATTAGAAGGTACTTAATTACAGCCCTGGCCTTTGGCATCATACTTCACCGCAACGATGTGGCCACAGATTATATTTTAGACTTATATAACAAGGACAGTTACAAAGATGAAAACAGTGCCGGTTAAATGGTGACACCCCTGCTTCTAAGGGGTGTCATTTTGTTCGTTATTGAGGTAATTGTCTTCAATCCAGCTTTTTATTTCATCGTCAATGTTGTACAAGCCGTCATGGGACACATCAATATCACCGCAGGCGGTGGTGCATTGATTGCGGACCGCCTGCAGCAGCAGATCCTTAGGGGGCTGTTTTTCTAATGTTACGGTGTAACTGCTGTAGGGCCCAATGCGGTAAAGCACCAAACGGGGGGTTCCCTTATACAGGTCTATAACAAAGGTAATACCCACCTGGCGCTTATTTTTAAATTCATTTTCCAGATCAAAGGTCCATTGAATGTGGGGAAGGGCATCCCTTGCATACATAGTTATCACACACCTTTTCATAGTTAAGGGTAGAATCAAGGTAAAAAAGAAAATTATTCCTCCGGCTATCAATATTTTGCCCGTTTTTATAGTTTTTAAAGGTATTAATTGATGAATGTCGAAGTAAATTTATGTGCTCGATATAGCATACACAAAAAATCAGGTGATGGAATATGAGCGATAATAGATACTTTTCTAAAGAGGATAAATTTAACTTTGCCTGCCATCAAGGGCTTGCCTGCTTTAATAGCTGCTGCCGTGACATCAGTATATTTTTATCGCCCTATGACGTGTTGCGGTTAAAAAAGGCCCTGCAAATATCATCCCAGCAATTTTTAGACCAATATACATACATAATAAATACCGGATCCGGTTTTCCCATGGTGGTGATCCGCATGCCGGAAGAAAATGACAAACGATGCCCCTTTGTCACTGATAAGGGCTGCAGCGTATATCAAGCGAGGCCTTGGTCCTGTAGGATGGCACCGGTGGATATCAAAGGAGAAAATCAATTTGGATTTTGTTTTGACAGCAGCCAATGCCAGGGGCTTTTAGAAAATAAGCAGTGGACCGTTAATGAGTGGGCAGAAAACCAAGGGGTTGACCTGGAACAAAAAATAGAAAAAACCTTTAATGAGATACCCGCCCGGGTTAAGTTTACAGGTTTGTCTGCCATAGACAGGCATATTAGAGAAATGTTTTTGATGGCCTGCTATAACCTGGACAAGTTTCGCCGCTTTATTTTTGATAGCAGTTTTTTACACTTGTTTGAGATTCCCGAGGATGTGGCCGAGAGGATAAAAGATAATGACCTAGAGTTGATGGAATTTGGTTTTGATTGGCTGGTAAATCACCTGGATATAAGAAAATCCATTGCCGTTAGGGACCAGGTGTTTGGCTAAGTTATTGATGGGTTTACACCCCATAGCAATAAAAATAGTAATAAAACAAAATTTTGCAAGGGAGGTCAATACTTATGATGGAAAAATTAGAAGCAAAGGCTAAAGAATTAGGTGAACTGATCACCCATACCGAAGAGTACAAAGCAGTGAAGCAAAAGCAAGCTGCCATGATGGAAGATGAAGAGTCCATGGGTTTGTTAATGAATTTTCAAAAGCTGCAAAAGGAAAACTATGCTAAAAGGCAAAACAACACGCTGACCGAGGAAGATATCAAAGCGGTGGAGCAAGCTGAGTTATCAATGTTGGAAAATGATAAAATTAGAGAATTACATGAGGCACAAACTGCCTTTCAATCGCTGCTAAATGCAGTGATGAAAGAAATTGTTGCTGCCAGCCGGTAATTAAATATGAGTATAAAAGCCCCAATTTCTCTTGTTGAAATTGGGGCTTCAACTATTTATACAGTAATTAATTTTAAATTAACTTATAGAAGAGAGAAACCAGGGCCAGCATGATTACCAATGGGCCGGTGTAAAGGTATACTTTGTCCTTGACCCGGCGGCCGAGTCTGATAAGAGATACAGCCCACACAAAAATAAAGATATTTGTTAATATCATTAAGCCTTGCTGGGTAAGAGGCAGCAGCAAAAGGAAAAAAGCCAGGGCATCCAGCAATAACCAGCTGGAATTATCTTTTAAAATTATCGAAAACCGCTCATTTTCTACACCGACTCCTTGAACCCCCACCACAACTGAAGCCAGGTATAATAACCACAGCGGCCCCATGGCAATTACACCCTGCTGTCGTATTTCTGCAAAGCCATAGTGAAAAAAGGTGAAGGATGCTGCCAAAAGGGAAAAGGCCACCGCCACCACACCCATCACCTTAAAAACGGCGGCAAAATGCCGGCCGCTATTAACCCTATGCTTGGATAGGTGTACCATTATCTGGCCAATCAGTAATAGAACAAAGGGAATGACCGCCAATGCCACCCTTGACTGATAGCTGTCGGCATATATGTAATATAAATATCCGGTGAGCAGGGTCGTTGCACTGAGTAAGGCAATTGGCAGTAATAAAGCTGATTTCCGGGTGTAGGTTAAATAAAACACTGCCCCAACAAAAAAAGCGGCTGACAATATTACTGGGGGAAATGCCGCCCGTGCCGCCACCAGCCAAGCTGCCGCCGCCAGGGCAGAAAATAATGCTATGCCCTGTGCCCAAGGGGATTTAAACAAGGATAAAGCACCTCCGCTTATGGGTATAAATGACAGTATAGGTAACTGCCGTTTTGCTGTTATAATAATTATAGTAACATTATATAAAAAGATTTTGGCTTTGGAAACGCACTTGTGGTATATTCCGTCATATATATAAAATAAGCTTAGGGAGAAATGGCATATGAAAGAAAAGGTGATGGCGGCTCTGTTGGCGGTTTTGCTGGTGCTGGCATCGGGTTGCGGCGCCGGCGGTTTTGCACAGGGTAATGATGCCCCAAGCGGTGAAGCAGGCAGTGTTACCGTTCAGCCGGAAAAGTTTACGGATGAGGAGTTGGAAGCGGTGGCCCGTGAGGCAGTGAGTGTTGGGCTAAAGGCAAAGCCCGATAAAGAACTTGAGCAGTGGATAGATAATCAAAAGAAAAACCCCGGCGTATGGACTTACCGCCACCGTGATGCCCGGGTGATAATGATTGCCATGGGTGAGCAGCCCACCGGGGGTTATGGGGTGCTGGTGGATGAACCGGAGCTGAAGGAGGGGACTGCCCATATAAATGCAGAGTTCAAAAGCCCCGGACCCAATGACTTTACCATTCAAGTAATAACCTATCCCTATGAAATAATTTTTGTCCACGATGATAAATTAAATGTAAACCTAAATATAATAGAAGGTAGTAGTAAAAAGAGCGTCTTAATACCGGCACCATAAAAAACCATAATGTCCGGCAATAAAACTGATAATGTAAAAAGGGCGCCAAGGCGCCCTTTTTACATTGCCTCGTCAGTGTCGGCTACTATATCCAGGTATTGTTCTCCCAGTTTGGTTATTTCGCACATTTTGCTTTTACCTTCACTGCTGATATCCACCAGGCCCAGTGCATAGAGCTGGAAGAGTACGTGATCCAGCACCGCCCTTTTGGTGGTGGACATGAGGCTTAAATCTTCTTTGTTCATTTTTCCGGCATTAAGCAGTGTGTTTAGCACCCGATGTGCCTCTTCTGGCAAGCGGCCGGAAGCCTTTTTAAAGTAATCGTAAAGGGTCATGGTCATCAATTATAATCCTCCTAATTAATGGTGTTTACATATAGTATTGACCAAAAGCTCGTTAATTAAACAATAACTCAATTAGTTTTGAGCTAATTTGTTGACAGGGTATAATTAAAAGTCTATATTAAGTTCAAATAATAGCCTGGCATCTGTGGTGAGAGGGGTTGTACTACAGTGAATTCTGAAAAACTGAAAAACATATTTTCGCAATTAATCGGCCACCTGTATGTACCCCAAGAGGTTTTGAAATCCAATGACACTAAGGTGTTGCATATCAGTGATACCCCTACTTTTTTATATCCTGCCATTAATAATTTGCTGGCCACTTTAAAACCGGAGATAATTATTCATACCGGGGATTTAGCCGACGATATTAAGTTAGGAAATGACAACTATTGTGAGTATAGATATAAGCGGCAGGTGGTGCCCTTTATTAACATGTTGGAGCAGTGCTCCGCAGAGCAGGTCTATATAGTGCCGGGTAACCACGATGATGTGAAGGTCATTGGAGATAACATCAAAAACATTATAATTTTACAGGAAGGAGACATTATTGACACCGGCTTTGGCAAAATTGGTGTGGCCCACAGGGTGGGTTTGCTGCCAAGGGGGGTCAGTTATAACCTGTATGGTCATAATTTTAAAGAGCATATAAATAAAGACGAAAGGGCTGTATATTTGAACGGGATTAAAAATGCCCATGTAATATTACTGCAGTCCGGCAAGGTGGCAGTAATTCCTTACCCCATGGGTACTAACTATCACCGGAAAATGGAGGGTAAATATATGTTTCCTAATTCTATTTGACTTCCTTTAATTATAAGGGCTATGGGTGTCGGTGACCGTGGCTGCAGCAGGGGTTCACCTGGGCTGCCATAGTCTGTCTTTTTACTGATATAGAGGGGGTGTGCATATGATTTTTGTGCGGACAGGTCCTCGTTTTTTGTTTTTAGCCAGTGATCAAACCCGTCAGCTTAATAAACTGCTTTTGGAACAGTTTGACGGCATAGAGGTAGATTTTAACGAGGCCATAGGTATTGCCGGGGAAAATGACACCATTGTGATGATCAATGACCGGGATGTGGACAAGCTGCGGGTAACGAAGGCAAGACACACTGTGCTAATCCCCATGGGTTCTTCGTTAATCCTTGCCAAGCTAATAAACATAAAGACAACGGATTTAATAAACAAGGCAGAATTGGGTGCCGGTTTGCTTGTACAGCGTCTGCCTAAGAACGGTACCAAGGTTATAGATATGATTAAAGAAGATTATCAGGCCCAAGCCTTTGAAATAAAGGATGCCATCAATACCGGCCGGGCTGATGATACCGCTATAATCTTTACCGATGCTTCTTTGCTAAAGGCTGTGCAAAACGAAAGAATGGTACAGCCCTGTTTGTTAATTAATCAGCCCATTACTAAAATGTACCGCAAACTGAGAAGGGAGGCAGTGCGCTACTTTACCCATGGGCTGGAAAAAAGTGAATGGTATGAGGTGCGCATCAACATCTATGATGCAGATGAAAACTATGAAATACATGCCCGCAGATTAGAGCTGGTGCTTGAAGATTTAGAGGCGGGATTAATACTGGGGGAAACCTGGACCAAGGACCACGCCTTGGCTTTATTCTCGGTGGTGGCCTATCAAATTAGACTGTTTACCATCATCGATCCCTTAGAATTAAAGATAATGCTCTTAGGCATGGAGTACGACCATAAGGGTGAACGTTTTGTGGATATAGATTTGTATCACCGGCGCAGCAAAATAGAATGGGCATCCATTGCCAAAAGGACCCCCTTTGGCCGGAGAAAATCCGGTGAATATTATCGAGAACAGCTATATGCCAAACTTAGTGCAAAAACCAGGGAAAAAATTATTGAGCTAGAAAGGAACTTAGATAGAAGCGGTTATTGAGATTCTGTTCAATGAAGAACAGAATCTTTTTTATTTATGTTATTGACAATATTTCAAAACAGTATTATTATGGTTATGAACAAGTGTCCATAACAAGGGGGGTGTTTGTTGTGAGATCTTTTATCTGTTCAAACTGCGGTCACGAAATGACCTTTCCATATGGAAGCGGGCAAAGCGGTCGGCAGATAAGGTGCCCCCAGTGCGGTGGGATGGTACACAGGAGTCACTGTAGGAATGCAAGGGCTTTTAACGGTAGGGCCGGAGGTAGAGGTAATGGAAACTGCCGCAGGGGAGGCCTTGGCAAAGGAGGTTAATCAATGAAGGTTGCAATTTCGTCATCGGGCAAAGAAAGCACCGGCCAGGTCAGTACACGTTTAGGGCGATGCCAGTACTTCATTATTTATAATACTGAAAACGGCAAAAGTGAAAGGGTGGAGAATAAGGCTCGTTTTTCCCCGGGGGGAGCGGGTATTGCCACTGCCAAAAATCTGGCGGATATGGGTGTTGATGCAGTGGTTACCGGGTTCATCGGCCCTAAGGCCTTTAGTGCCTTAAAGGCGGCCGGTATTACCATGTATACCGGAGCCCGGGGTACAGTTGAAGAGACCTATGAACTGTTTAGGCAAAATAAACTTAGTATAGCGCAGTCGCCAAACGCCGGTGCCCATAGCGGTATGTAAATATCATTAGGTGGGGTGTTTTAATGCGTATCTCTGTAGCCAGTGGAAAAGGTGGCACCGGCAAAACGCTGGTGGCCACCAACCTGGTCCGTTCTATTAAAGAGTATCCTGTTCGGCTATTGGACTGTGATGTGGAAGAGCCCAACGCCCATTTGTTTATCAAGGGTGATAGGCTGAAGGAAAGTAAGGTATATGCTTCAATTCCCGGGGTGAAGGAAGAACTGTGCCTCTATTGCGGCACCTGTGCCGAGGTCTGTGCCTTTAATGCCATAGCGGTCTTTGATAAGGCGGTGGTAACCTTTGAGGACCTATGCCATAATTGCGGTGCCTGTTGGCATCTTTGCCCCCATCAATGTATAGAACCGGTGCCAAGGGAAATCGGTGTTGTGGAAGAAAGCAAGTTAAATAACATTACTTTGGTAACCGGCAGATTAAAGGTGGGCAGCCACATCAGCCCGCCGCTGATTAAGGCTGTTAAAGCCCGGTGCAGTGACCATGCCGTTAATATCCTTGACGGGCCACCGGGAAGCTCTTGCCCGGCCATGGAGGCGGTGGAGGGGTCAGATTATTGTGTGCTGGTGACAGAGCCAACCCCCTTCGGCCTGAACGATTTAAGGCTGGCTTTAGAAATGTTGAAGGAGCTTAATGTTCCCTGCGGGGTGGTCATTAATCGGGACGGTCCCGACAGTGATCTTATTGATGGCTTTTGCAGCCGGCATGGCATCAAGGTATTAATGCGGATTCCCCTTAGTGTTGATATCGCCAAGAGTTACGCCCGTGGAGCCCTGCCGGCGGATGAAGAAGCCCACTGGCAGCAGGCATTTAACAATCTATACAAGGCCATTGCAGAGGAGGTGCATCTCCTTGAAAGAAGTCACAGTGGTTAGCGGAAAAGGGGGCACGGGTAAAACCAGCATTACAGCGGCCTTGGCCACATTGGTTTCAAATGCTGTAATTTGTGATTGTGACGTGGATGCCGCAAATTTGCACCTAATGCTAAAGCCCAAGGTACATAAGACCGCTGAATTTATCGGTTCGCAAAAGGCGGTAATTAACAGTGAAAGGTGTGATCGGTGCGGCACCTGTGCACAGCTGTGTAAATTTGATGCCATTGTGGATTACAGTGTAAAAACACTGGCCTGCGAGGGCTGTAAATTGTGCTATCATGTATGTCCCCGGGGGGCGGTGGAAATGGTTGATCATCTTTCCGGTCACTGGTATATTTCGGAAACCGCCTATGGGCCCTTTGTGCATGCTAAACTGGGCATGGCCGAGGGCAATTCCGGCCTACTGGTGGCCCAGGTGCGAAAGGCTGCCAGAGAGTTGGCAGAGGAGAAAAAGGCATCGCTGATTCTCACCGACGGCCCGCCCGGTATAGGTTGCCCTGTAATATCTTCCCTGGCCGGGACTGACCTGGCCCTGGTGGTCACTGAGCCCACCCAGTCGGGTATACATGATTTAAAAAGAATATGTGACTTGGCCGGCAATTTTGATTGTCGCCTTGGGGTGTGTATCAACAAGGCCGATCTCAGTGAAGATAATAGTAATGCCATTGCAGAAGTTGCCCAAAACTTAGGGGTACCGGTTTTGGCACGCCTGCCCTATGAAAAACTTATGCATGATGCAGTGATTAAAGGAAAACCGGTGACAGAACTGCCTGACGGTGCTGTACAAGAGCAAATAAAGAAGCTGTGGCATGGGGTAGAGCGTATTATAAAAAACATAAGCTAGGAGGAAGAGAACATGAAAATTGCTATGCCTATTAAAGAGGGAAAAATTAACCCGCACTTTGGGACCACCAGAGAGTTTGCAATTTTGCAATTGGAAGAAGGCAAGGTGGTAGACAAAAAGATTATTTCGGCGGAAGGCTTACAGCATAACCATGGTGGCTTAGCCGGATTAATTAAAAATGAAGGTGTGGACGTGGCCATTATGGGCGGCATTGGCGGGCATATGTTAGAAGCGCTGCAGCAGATGGGCGTAAAAGTTGTTAATGGTGCGGCCGGTGAAGTGGTAGAGGTGGCAGAGGCATATGCCGCCGGTACTTTACAAACTAAGCCGGTGGTATGCGGCTGCGGCGGCCATCACGGACACTAGGAAGTTAAAATTTAATACTTATTTTTAGAAGGGGCCCAATTATTGGGTCCCTTAATTCCTTTCAATCAATGCTTCTTTCGCAGGATATATCATTCTTTTGTTGAATGATTTTTTATGAGGTGATCTAAATGAATACCTTTCCAAAACTTCAGGAGCGTATGGCCGAAGTGGGGGAAGCTGTGCAGTTTCAGCCCGGGCAAAAAATCATTAACCAGCACCAGTCGGCCAATTATTTTTTTGTCATCAAAGCCGGCACTGTGGAAATGTTAAATGAAGAAGCCGAAAAAATACATATTAAATACCTTTCCCAGGGCCAGTGTTTTGGGGAAGTGGAATGTCTGACGGGGGAACCTTACCCCTACTCTGCGGTGGCAGCCAATGAGGTGGACCTATACCGGGCCCCCAGAGATACCTTAATACAACTAACGGCGGAGCTTCCCGAATTCAACAGCTATATTATTAATTCCCTCTGCCAAAAAATAAATATATTCAAGCAGGGCCGTCAGCCCATATCTGTTAGTCAACAAAATAACGGGCTTTTGGACCCGGAACAATTAATTTGTAACAGTGCAGCAATGCGGGCCATAAAAGACAGAGCAGAGTTTCATAAGGAATCCGGCCATCATTTGTTGATAATAGGTGAGAGGGGTGTGGGAAAAAGATTTTTAGCCCGGCACATTCAGCAGGGCAGTGGTTTAGATCCTTTAGTGGAAGTGGAGGCAATGGACCACGGCAGCCTGCTGCAAACAGTTAATGCCGCCCAGGGCGGCACTGTGATTATTCACCGGCCGGAGCTGCTGCCATATAACCTGGCTTACCAATTGGCTGAGGCGGTAGAACTCCAGTCTAAAAAACAAAAGCCGCCCCGGTTTATTCTAAGCTGCCGCCGGGTTAATGCCGCAGTGGATTTAGTTCGCAAGAAGTTGGTTGGCAACGTAACCTACATAGAGATGCCGACCTTGAGGGAACGGAGCGAGGATATACCACAACTTGCAGCCATGTTCCTAAAGCACTATGCCTTAAAGCATAACTTGCGGGTATACTACTTTTCCGACGCTGCCATAAATAAACTGTGCCGCTACAGCTATCTGGACGGCAATGTTGAGCAGCTGGCTAAAATAGTGGAGCGCGCGGTGATACTGTCCAGGGAACCGGTGGTAAGTGAGCAGGATATTGTTTTTAAGGCCCAAACCATTAGAACCACAGAACGGCCCAAAATTGGGTTGGCATTGGGGGCAGGTGCAGTGAGGGGTGTGGCCCACATTGGCGTGGCCAAGGTGCTGTATAAACACAACATACCCATCGACATGATTGCCGGCACCAGCGCCGGGGCGCTGGTGGGCAGTTGTTTAGCTGCAGGGGTGGAACCGGAGAAACTGGAAAAAATAGTGGAAAACATGAGCTGGTCTCGCATAGCCAGCCCACTGTGGCCCAAAAGATCGCTACTGGATAACATCAAATTGGGACAGTACCTAGAGCGGGTTATTGGAAAAAAAGAATTCTGCCAGCTTAACATTCCATTTGTGGCGGTGGCCACGGATGCCTATACCGGGGAAGAGGTGGTGCTTAGTTACGGCAAGGTTTCAGATGCGGTAAGAGCATCCACCGCCATACCGGTGATTTTTAAACCGGTGGAGCTTTACGGGCGTACACTGATGGACGGTGCCCCGGCAAACATGGTTCCGGCCAGCGTATGCAAATCCATGGGGGCAGACATAGTGATAGCGGTATCGGTTAACGACTTTTCCTTTGAAAGCGGGCCGCCGAAAAATATCTACATGTCCGTGCTGCACTACATGGATATGATTATGAAAAAACAGGTGCTGGAAGCAGAGGGTCAGTGGGCAGATGTGTTGGTAAAAGTCAGCAAACCGGGCTTAAGCGGTTACAATTTCAAAGAAGCAAAACAATACATTGAGGCCGGCCAAGAGGCGGCCGAACAGGCAATACCAAGAATTAAAGAACTAATTAACGCCTGGCAGAGATGATTGGCAAGAAAGGGAGTGGATTTTATAGCCGGATTAAGACAAGCCGGGCGGTTAATCAATATCATAATCATACAGGCGGTATTGTTTCATAATGGAAATTAACTTTTGCCCATAGCGGGGATCGGTGGCGTAGCCGCATTTATATAATTGGTGGGCCGCCTCGTCGGCGGTGGCTGCCTCCCGAAAGGGCTTATAGCGGTCCAACATTAATATTCTCTCGTTATCAGCGATAGATTCTTCATAATTGTGGTAACAACGGAACTTAGCCATTTGCTTTACCTTTTTACCTTTAATAAATTCCTCGTGGGGGCACTCAACATAACCGGCCGGCCCTTCGCCCTTTATACCAAACAAATTATAGCTGTATTTTTTTGTCTTCATGTCCTGCGGTACCGTTTTACCCCAACCGCTTTCCAGGGCAGCCTGGGCAATGGTGCAGCTGGCATAAATGCCTGTTCTTTTGTACCGTTCCTGGGCTGCCGGCGCGATTTTCTTAATAAATTCATGAGGATGCAACAAGGTATCACCTTCCTTAAATTGTGCTCTTATACACTATGCTCCGGCATAAAAAGTGGTTACCAATGGCTGCTAAAAACTCTCCTTGTTTACCCAATCGATAAGATCTTTAAAAGTGGTATAGGGTATGGCGGGTACCTTATTTTGCCGGCAGTACTTTAACAAAGCATCCTTGGCAAAAACCACATCGGCATAATGGCAAACACACATATCTGAATATGAGTCCCCCACATAAATGTTTTGATGCCCTTGTTTTTTAAGCCGCTTGTACAATACTTTTTTACAGGTGCCACACTTGCCGCAGCGGGGATTAAAGTGAGTACATTCAATAGAAAACCGGTCAGCCTCGCACAACATTTTATTGGCAAATACAGGCAGGTCGGTTAAGCCATGCCTTTGCAGTATATAATCAATCAACAGGCGGTAGCCGTCACTGATAATGTATAGGGGATAATTATTTGCTTTGCACAGTGCCACAAAATCCACAAAATAGTCGTCGAGCTCGATGGTGTTAAGAAAGGGATAAAGGTCATCAAGGGTGGCGTCAAACAAGGCAAAGGTTTGCTCTGCACAATCTTTGGTGGAGAGCTCCCCCCTTTGCCAGCGGCGGTTTAACTCCTTCCAGCCATCATTGCGGCTGAACTTAACCACCATGGATGCCACCACGTCTTCTTTTGTTACAGTGCCGTCAAAGTCTAAAAAAAACACCCTGCTCATTACTTCCCCTTCTTTATTTAAAATAATCTGGCAGTCAATATCATAACCCATGGTTATACTAACTTACAACCCTGCCGTATTGCACAAGCAAATAGGTGTGTCAGTATTTTGGACAGGCAAATTATAAAAATAGTACA
Organism: Desulfofalx alkaliphila DSM 12257; assembly: GCF_000711975.1. Taxonomy (NCBI): domain Bacteria; kingdom Bacillati; phylum Bacillota; class Clostridia; order Eubacteriales; family Peptococcaceae; genus Desulfofalx; species Desulfofalx alkaliphila. The sequence continues at coordinate 44,460 of NZ_JONT01000012.1, forward strand.
AAAATACCTCTGACACCTGAAGGAACATTTGCTTATTCTGTAGAATACTAATAACTTATCGGAATATATAAACCTATAATATATTAGGAGTGAAATTAAATGGACATCTACGTCGAACCAATTGAAGAAGAACAATTAAAACCCTTATTTACCGATCCAAAGCAGCTGGGTTTTGGCAGTATTTTTACTGACCGCATGTTTACCATGAAGTATAGCAAAGATAAGGGCTGGCATGATGCGAAAATTGAAAAATATAAGCCCTTTTCTTTAGATCCGGCGGCCTGTGTGCTCCACTATTCCCAGGAAATTTTTGAGGGGCTAAAGGCCTACCTTTCAGAAGACGGCAAGGTGCTAATGTTTCGGCCGGAGCAAAACGCCCGCCGTATGAACCGCAGTGCTAAGCGACTATGTATGCCGGAGATTCCCGAAGAATATTTCCTCCAAGGCATGAAAGAGTTGGTGCTGATGGAAAGGCGCTGGATACCCGATGCCCCGGGTACGTCACTTTATATACGTCCCACCCTGCTGGGGGTAGAGCCCTTTTTAGGGGTAAATCCGTCGGCTGAATACTTGTTTTATATCATTCTTTCACCGGTGGGGCCTTACTTTAAGGCAGGCTTTAACCCGGTGAGCATTTATGTGGAAGACAAGCTGGTCAGGGCGGTGGTAGGCGGTGTAGGTGATGTAAAAACCGGCGGAAACTATGCTGCCAGCTTAATGGCCGGTTTAAAGGCCCAGGAAAAAGGTTTTTCCCAGGTACTGTGGCTGGATGCCAAAGAGCAAAGATACATTGAAGAAGTTGGCGCAATGAACATCTTTTTTGTATACCAAGACAAGCTTGTTACCCCACCGCTGACCGGATCGATCTTGCCCGGCATTACCAGGGCATCCATCATTGAAATGGCCAGGGATTTAGGATACCAAGTGGAAGAAAGCCCCATCACCATAGATGAAGCCATCGAAGGCATAACAGAGGGTAGAATTAAAGAGGTATTTGGTTCCGGCACGGCGGCTGTGATTTCCCCGGTGGGTTCACTGTACTATAAAGACAAGAACTATGTTGTAAATAACAATGAGGTTGGCCAAATAACCCGCACCCTTTATAATGGACTGGTGGATATACAGTATGGCAGGGCCGAAGATAAATATGGCTGGGTACATGTATTGGGAAGAAAATAAGTTATATTTTTCTACATTACTAAGGCGCCTGTACCAAGCGCCTTTTTTATTTAGCAATTTGCCAATTTGGTTATAATAATAGTTGAAAATTGTTGTTTATTATGATTAACTGTTAATATTAGCATATTATCGATTGTTTTGGAGGGAACTTTATTGAATTTGCCGGAGCTGCGTATTGGACCTTTGGCGCCTAAATATCCTATAGTACAGGGTGGCATGGCGGTGCGAGTGTCCACATCTTCCTTGGCCGGGGCGGTGGCCAGGGCCGGGGGCATTGGTGTGATTGGGGCCACCGGGATGGATGCCCATGAGTTAAAGAGCGAAATAAAGAAGGCCCGTGCCCTTGCCAATGGGGGAATAATTGGTGTTAACGTCATGTATGCCTCTGCCCAGTTTGCCCAGCTGGTGCAAGCTGCCATTGAGGCAGCCATTGATCTTATATTTACCGGTGCCGGTTTTTCCCGTGATATCTTCCGCTGGGCCAAAGAGTCCGGGGTGCCAATCGTATCCATTGTATCATCGGCCAAGGCTGCCAGGGTTGCTGAGAGATACGGGGCCGCCGCTGTGGTGGCCGAGGGCACCGAGGCCGGCGGGCATTTGGGCACAGATCTGTCGGTAAAAGAAGTGGTGCCTGAAGTTGTAAAGGCGGTTAAGATACCGGTAATTGCTGCCGGGGGAATAGTAACGGGACAAGATATGGCCGATATGGTTAAACTGGGGGCCAGCGGTGTGCAAATGGCCACCCGCTTTGTGCTCAGCGAAGAGTGTTCGGTTGCAGACGAGTTCAAACAAATGTACCTTAATGCAAGTAAAGATGATGTGGTCTTGATAAAAAGCCCGGTAGGCATGCCTGGCAGGGCATTGAAAAATGAGTTTTATAACAACATACAAAGGGGCCAAGCACCGGAACCTGAAGAATGCTTTGCTTGTTTAAAAAACTGTTCCCAGGAGTATTGTATTTTAAAGGCCCTCACCAACACAAGGGACGGCATGGTGCATCAAGGGGTTGTTTTTGCCGGGCAAAATGTTTATAAAATAAAAGACATATTACCGGTACAAGCCATATTTGATAGATTGCTGAAGGAATACCGGGCAGCTAACTGAGGACGCTAAAGGCGTCCTTTTTTCATTATCCGGATCACAGCAGGCTTGTTCGCCTATCATTTCAGCCAAATGGTTCTATACGGGCCCGAATGGTTATTATTTGCTTGTAAATGGGTGTATACAGGTATACACAAGATTAATTGTCATTGGGGGGCCAAATAAGTTAATTCAGCGGCGATTTATTACGCAAATGTGTTTTACTGTGTATTATATTGTATAACACATTGATTATTTTTAAGGAGGCAAATACAATGAATGCTAAAGCAACAGATGCAAATTTGCTGGAGGCCTTCTTTGAGGAGAGGGTATTTAACCCCAGTTCGGAATTTGTAGAACAAGCAAATATAACCGATGCCCGTATATATCAAGATGCCAGTGAAGATTATTTAAATTACTGGGCCCAGGAAGCGGAAAGGCTTGACTGGTTCAACAAGTGGGATCAGATATTGGAGTGGAACCATCCCTTTGCTAAATGGTTTACCGGTGGGAAAATAAATGTATCCTATAACTGTATTGACCGCCACCTAAAAGAACGCAAAAACAAGGCGGCCATTATATTTGAAGGTGAACCCGGCGACTCGCGGATTTTAACCTACCAGGATCTATACCGTGAGGTAACTAAATTTGCCAACGTGCTAAAGGACTTAGGGGTAAAGAAAGGCGACCGTGTATGTATGTACATGCCTATGATACCCGAGCTGCCCATTGCAATGCTGGCCTGTGCACGTATCGGAGCGGTGCACAGTGTTGTTTTCGGCGGTTATGCGCCGGAATCCATAAGGGACAGGGTCAACGATGCCGGAGCCAAAATAGTGATTACCACCGATGGCGGCTACCGCCGCGGTAAGCAATTACCTTTGAAAAAGAATGTAGATACTGCCTTGGATTCTTGCCCCAATGTTGAAAAGGTAATTGTGGTTAAGCGCACCGGCGGTGAGGTAAATATGGTGGAGGGCAGAGACCTGTGGTACCACCAGCTGATGGAAAATGCACCCATTGGATGCCCCGCCGAGCCGATGGATGCAGAGGATATGCTTTTTATACTATATACCAGCGGCACCACTGGAAAACCTAAAGGGGTGGTACATAGTACCGGCGGTTACTTGGTGGGCGCCAGCTCCACCTATAGATATGTGTTTGATATAAAAGAAAACGATATTTACTGGTGTACCGCAGATATCGGTTGGATTACCGGACACAGCTATATTGTTTACGGACCGCTGTCCAACGGTGCAACCACAGTGATGTATGAGGGATCACCGGATTTTCCTGCCCAGGATCGTTTTTGGGCCGTTGTAGAAAAGTATGCCATAACAATACTTTACACTGCACCCACTGCCATTAGATTATTTATGAAGTGGGGAGAAGAGTGGCCGGCAGGCCGTGATTTATCCAGTTTAAGGCTTTTAGGTTCTGTGGGCGAGCCCATCAACCCGGAAGCCTGGATGTGGTATCATAAAAATATCGGCGGCGGACGCTGCCCCATTGTGGACACCTGGTGGCAGACCGAAACCGGTCAAATACTGATTAGTCCCCTGCCGGGCATTACGCCAGCCAAGCCGGGTTCGGCAACGCTGCCGCTTCCCGGTATTGAGGTGGACGTTGTGGATGCCCAGGGATTTTCGGTGCCCAACGGCCAAAGCGGCTTTTTGGTAATTAAAAAGCCTTGGCCCGCCATGCTCCGCACCGTTTATAATGACCCACAGCGTTATATAGATCAGTACTGGAGCCGTTTTGAGGGAGTTTATTTCACAGGGGACGGTGCCAGACGGGATAAAGACGGTTATATTTGGATAATGGGTCGTGTGGACGACGTAATTAACGTATCCGGTCACCGCATTGGCACCATGGAAGTAGAAAGTGCCCTGGTTGAGCACCCTGCGGTGGCTGAAGCAGCGGTAATAGGTAAGGATCACCAACTGAAGGGGCAGGCGGTTTCGGCCTTTGTTACCCTAAAGGATAATGTTACCTATGATGAACAACTGGTTAACGAGTTAAAGGCCTATGTGGCTAAAAAAATAGGTGGTTTGGCCCGACCCGACGATATCTTCTTCACAGCGGAACTGCCTAAAACCCGCAGTGGAAAAATTATGAGAAGGCTGTTGCGGGACATTGCAGAGGGCCGTGCATTGGGTGACACCTCCGCCCTGGCTAACCCAGACGTGGTGTCCGGTCTAAAAGAAAAATATGCAGAATAAAACCACAAGTCTTAACTGTATAGGAAAATCCGAGGCTAAGCCTCGGATTTTCTAACTATCGGGCAGTGTATACATATGCCGCTTTATTATTATGTAAAGGAAAATAGTTTTTAATGTAGAATAGTAAAATTGAGAAAATTGTGTCTGTTTCTTAATATATATAACGGAGGGTATATTTTTGCAGTTTAAAAACAAGGTGCCAAAGGAAATATTTTGGATATTTTTAATGATGCAACTGATTATGCTGGCAGTGGCACTGATAGTTACCCGGCGTTGGGAGCTGACTTTAATTATAGTGTTGGGCAATGCCCTATTAGTGTATTTGGTGATACTTTATCCCCACTTTAACCGCTTATCACGGGTTAGGATAGATTCCAAATCCTTCGATCGCAGTTTGCAGATTGCTAACGTCACCTTGCCTTTTTTACGCCGGGGCCTAAATCAGGAAACAGCCCAACAGACAGCGGAAATTATTCAGGAGATCAGTGATGTGCCGGCGGTGGCATTGACTGACCGCCAGCAGGTGTTATCTTTTATTGGTGCCGGTTGTGAGCGGCATCCACCCGGTGGATCTATTATTACCAATGCCACCAAGGAGGTTATTGCTTCCGGCAGGCTGAAAATAGTAGAGAAAAAACAAGATTTTAACTGCCCTTACCAAGACCAATGTGACTGCCCCTTGGAATCTGCAGTTATTGCACCGCTAATATGCAAAGGAGAGGTAATGGGCACCATTAAATTGTACCAGACTAAGGAAGGTGAAGTGCCCACCAATTTGGTTAAACTGGCGGTGGGCATTGCTCAGTTGTTGGGGGTACAGATGGAATTGGCAGAGCTGGATCGGCAGACACAGCTGGTGACAAAGGCCGAGTTGGATGCACTGCAGGCACAAATTAACCCCCACTTTCTGTTTAATACCTTAAATACCATTAGTATGTTTATACGCACCGATCCCGAAACTGCCAGGCGGCTATTACAAAGGTTGGCGGCTTTTTTCCGCCATTCACTAAAACGCCGCGGGCACCTGGTAACCTTTGAGGAGGAGCTGGAATACCTGCACCACTATCTGGTTTTGGAAAAGGCCCGTTTCCGGGAAAAACTGCGGATTAAAAAGGAAATAGACAGTGAGGTGCTGAAGTATAAAATTCCGGTGCTGACCTTACAGCCGCTGGTGGAAAACTCCATTCGCCACGGCATTACGCCCAAGGTGGAGGAGGGTACCGTAAAACTGACAGCCAAAATATCCGATGGCGAAATACACATTGCCGTTCACGATGACGGGGTGGGGATTCAGCCCGAAATGTTGTCTAAGGTACTGAAGCCCGGATTTGGTTCCGGCAGCGGGGTCGGTTTAAGTAATGTTCATGAAAGATTAAAAATATTATTTGGTGAGGAGTACGGTATTACCATAACCAGTACACCCGGCAAAGGAACTTCGGTATTTGTACGAATACCCTTACTGCTTGAAATATCTGAGAAAGGGGGAGAAGTCAATGAAATTGAGAGCGTTAATAGTCGATGACGAATACCCCGCTCGGCAGGAACTGCGCTATCTCTTAAGTGGATTTGACAATGTTGAAATTGTGGGTGAAGCCACAAATGCCAATGAGGCATTGGCACTAATAAAGGCTTTGGACTATCACCTGCTGTTTTTAGATATTTCCATGCCCGGAATGAATGGATTGGAGTTGGGAGAGGTAATACAGCAATTGCCCAAACGTCCCCAGGTGATATTTGTCAGTGCCTACGATGAACATGCTTTAAAGGCCTTTGAGGTTAATGCGGTGGACTATATATTAAAGCCGGTGGAGGAACAGCGGTTGCGCAGGGCGGTGGAAAAGGTATGGAAGGCATGTCAGGATTGTGATCAGGACGGCAGTGCCCGGCAGGGGAATGCAGTGGCGGAGAGGAAAAAGTCTAACACCGGTAAAGAAATAAAAATTGATCGCATACCGGCTGAGAAAATGGGCAAAACAATGCTGGTGGACATGGCGGACATTTTCTATGCCTTTACTGAAAAGGATTATGTATATATCAAAACCAACAATGACAAACTGCTCACTAAGTTTACCTTGAAAGAGTTAGAGGCCAGGCTTAATCCGGCCATGTTTTTTAGAACCCATCGCTGTTATTTGGTAAATTTGCATAAGGTAAAGGAAATTATACCTTTTTTTAACGGGACCTACAACCTCCTGTTGGAAGATGAATCCTGCAGTGAAGTGCCCGTTTCCAGGGCCCAGGCTAAGAAGCTAAGAAAGATATTAGGCTTTTGACGGAACAGGATAAATATATTTAACAATAAAAAAACCCCCTGGGATATTGACTTTGCCTATCCCAGGGGATACTTTTTATTAGAGTAGGATATTTTTTCTGACAAGGGAATGATGAATTCATTGTTAACGGGTGTTGGTACAGATATTATTGAGATTGAACGTATAGCCGGTGCTGCTAAAAACCCTCGATTTTTAGAGCGAATTTTTACCCGGCAGGAGCAAGAGTACTGCTTGGCCCGTAAAAATCCTTACCCTTGTTTGGCTGGCCGCTTTGCTGCCAAAGAAGCGGTGCTAAAGGCCTTGGGTACGGGTTTGGCCGGGTGCAGGTTTGTTGATGTGGAAATATTGACAGCAGCCCAAGGGGGGCCGCCCAAGGTAAAACTTTATGGAGGGGCCCGCCAAGCAGCCCTAAAACAGGGGGTCAGTGGGGTGCTGCTCAGTATTTCCCATGATAAGGAACGTGCTGTGGCCTTTGCTGTGGCAGTAAAGGAGTGATGCTTGATGAGGGTGGTAACCGCTGCGGAAATGAGAGATATTGACCGGACTGCCATTGAACAGTATGGCATCCCGGGTGTTGTGCTCATGGAAAACGCCGGTATCAAGGTGGTGGAAGCGGTTTGTGAACAGTTGGGCGGCTGTGTTAAGGGCAGAGTAGTTACCATATTTGTTGGCAAAGGTAATAACGGCGGAGACGGCCTGGTGGTGGCCCGGCACCTGTTAAACAAAGGTGCCGATGTACGGGTCTTGATGGTGGCAGACCCTGAGCAGCTGGTGGGTGATGCAGCCCTAAACCTAAACATTTGGCACAAAATGGGGCAGAAGGTATACCCGGTGCATCAGCCCAATGGCATAAACATGGTTAAGGTTTCCTTAATGAGCACCGATCTTGTGGTGGATGCCATGTATGGTACCGGCTTCAGGGGTGCTGTAAGTGAAAAAATTGGCCGCATTATTGATTTAATTAATGCCAGCGGCCTGCCGGTGATTGCAGTGGATATACCTTCGGGCTTGGAGGCGGATACAGGGCAGATTAAGGGCCCTTGTATCCGGGCAAATGTGACAGTTACCTTTGGGCTGCCCAAGTTGGGAATGGTGTTGGAAGCTGGAGTAGCTGTTACCGGTGAGATGGTGGTGGCCGATATTTCCCTGCCTAAGCCGCTCTTGGCGGGAAGAAAAATGAATCTGCTGCAAAGAAATAGGGTGCGGCAGTGGATACCCCGGCGCAGGTTGGCAGCCCATAAGGGGAACTTCGGTCGGGTGCTGGTGGTGGCCGGCTCGGTGGGCATGGGGGGTGCTGCCCTGCTTACTGCCACTGCCTGCCTAAGAAGCGGTGCGGGCTTGGTTACCCTGGCCATGCCGGAGCAATTACATGACGGAATAGTTGGTGCGGCGCCCGAGGTAATGACGCTGCCTTTGCCCCAGGAGAACGGTGTGTTAACGGCAAAGGCCTTAGGCGCCCTTGTGGATAAATTGAAATTTATGGACGTATTGGCTGTGGGGCCCGGTTTAACCCGGCGGGATGAAGCTGTGGACCTGGTGCACCAGTTACTGCCCCATGTCAATATACCGGTGGTTATAGATGCAGACGGGCTTAATGCTGTGGCTAAAGATCTTGCTGTCCTGGAGCGGGTTGCCGGTCCGGTGGTGTTAACCCCGCACCCCGGCGAAATGGCCCGCCTATTAGGTGTGACAGTGGATGAGGTGCAGCAAAATCGCATATCTCTCACCAGGCAGTGTGCGGAAAAATGGGCCTGTACAGTGTTGCTGAAGGGGGCGCGAACCCTGGTAGCAACCCCCCAGGGTGAAATTTATATTAATCCCACCGGAAACCCGGGCATGGCCACCGCCGGCAGTGGGGATGTGCTTACCGGCGTTATTGCTGCCTTAATGGCCCAGGGTCTGCCGCCGGCTGAGGCAGCTGCGGCCGGAGCTTATTTACACGGCATGGCCGGTGATTACGGGGCTTTGCAGTTGGGCATGACCGGACTGACGGCAGGCGATATATTAGAAAACTTGCCCCGGTGCATAAAGGAAGTTGAAGATTATTAGTTTAGGAGACTGATCTATGTCATTGTATCCCATTTGGGCGGAAGTGAATTTAGCGGCAATTGCTCATAACATAGGTGAAGTGTGTAGAGTGATCAAGCCCGGTACCAAGGTGATGGTGGCTGTTAAGGCAAACGGCTACGGCCATGGGGCGGTGGAAGTGGCGAAAACTGCCCTGCGCAGTGGGGCAGACAGCCTTGCGGTGGCCCGGGTCAATGAGGCACTGGAACTGCGCAGCCATGATATTGACTGCCCGATACTGGTATTGGGCTACATTCCGTCGGAACAATACCCGGAAGTAATTAATCATAATATTACCCCAACCCTGTATTCCGTTGAATCTGCACAAAAACTAAACCAAATTGCCCTGCAAGAGGGGCAAAGGGTGAAGGTGCATATTAAAGTTGACACCGGTATGGCCCGGTTAGGGTTTATTCCGGAGGAGGAAACTGTAAAAGAAATAAAGCAGTTGCTTGAGCTGCCAATGTTACAGGCTGAAGGTATATATACACACTTTGCCGATGCTGACAACAATGATAAAAGTTATACCCATATGCAGTTTGCCAGGTTTATGGACTTTTTAGACCGGCTGCATGGGGAGGGAATAGACTTTGAAATTCGCCATGCAGCCAACAGTGCAGCCATAATAGATCTTCCGGAAACGCACCTGGATATGGTACGCCCGGGAATAATGGTCTATGGTCTTTACCCCTCCCCCCATGTTAACACAGACAGGGTAAAACTAAGACCGGCCATGACCTTAAAAACAAGGGTCGGGCATGTTAAGGAAGTGGATGCGGGCACCTTTGTCAGTTATGGGTGCAGCTACTGCACGCCACATAAAACCACACTTGCAACGCTGCCGGTGGGTTATGCCGACGGCTTCACCAGAATGCTAACAAAGGGTGAGGTCTTAATCCATGGGGTGCGGGCGCCGGTGGTGGGCACCATTTGCATGGATCAGTGCATGGTTGATGTGGGCCACATAAAGGGTGTAAAACCCGGCGATGAGGTGGCGGTGTTTGGCGGTGAACAAAGGGATGCCATTCCGGTGGAAGAAGTGGCTAATAAACTTGGCACCATCAATTATGAAGTAATATGCATGGTGACGGCCCGGGTACCGCGGCTGTATATACACGCCTAAGGGGTGATATAATGGCCCGACGGCCAATGGCGGCGGGGATTTCGGTATGCCCGTTCAGGAATACTGGCACTGCTAAAATGATGGCGGTAAATGGTAGAAGGATTGCGGGATGTGAAACATATAACTATCATCATTTGTCAACTTGCAGCGAAATAACCAGAAATACTGGGAGAGATAAGGAACTTTACCACTCAAAAAGAAGGCTTATAATAAAATCTTTTAAAAAAACACCCCCACTATCATTCACATGACAGCATTTTTGTCATGGCTGTACTAAAATTTACATAGGTCATGCAAAGCTATTAATTTTGTCGCAGTGATGACAAATATTAATGGGCAGGCAGTAGAATAGTTTTACATAGGGAAAGTTGCAACTAATATTAATCCCTAATACCATAGAATTGAGGTGATAGGTGGATTAAAGACTTAATTACATTAGTATATTATAATAAAATCTTAGTTTTTTAGTTTTTTGCTTGTCTTGATTATTACTTACTTAAGAATGTGGGGTGTTTATTTTGGGTCAGACACAACTAGCCAAACAACAAACTAGCTTGGTAGATACCGTCATTAAATCTATACCCGGACTAATTTTAGTGGCCCTGGTGGGTTACGGGGCAGTTCAAGCAGACGGCTGGATGTCAGCCAACGCCAAATCCGTTAAAAGTGCCTTGAGCTTGAACTACGTTTTCATAGCTATCCTTGCCGGTATGCTAATTAGAAATACTGTGGGTGTGCCCACTGTATTTGAACCCGGTTTAAAATACTCAACAATTTTTACCAAAACCGGTATCGTAATTATGGGTACTAAATACACTTGGGCCAGCTTGGTTCAGGTGGGTGCCGTAAGTATGGTTTTCATCGCAGTATTTTTATTCGGTACAGTATGGGTATTATTCAAGTTTATGCCTAAGTTTAAGCTGTCTGATAAATTGGGCGGCTGTTTAGCAGCAGGTTTTTCAATTTGTGGTGTTTCTGCCACCGTTGCCACCGGTCCTGCCATTCGGGCCAAGGGGCAAGAAATGGCTTACGCCATTGCAGCTATCTTAATCTTTGGTTTGGGAATGCTGTTTATACTGCCACCCATTGGTAAATTAATCGGTTTAACAGATGTGGAATTTGGTGCCTGGGCCGGTGTGGCCATTGTAAACTCCGCTCAGGTGTTGGCAGCAGGTTTTGCCTTTGGTGAAGAGGCCGGTTTAGTGGCCGGTATCTATAACATGGGTAGGGTCGTTCTGTTACCCCTGGTTGTACTATATATTGTAATGCACGTATTGGGTCGTGAGTCCAAAGAAGCCGGTGAAATCAATAAAACCCAGTTTGTTATGGATAAGTTTCCCGTGTTTGTGTTGGCGTTCTTAGCTCTAATGGCGCTGAACACTGCCGGTGCATTTAGCCCTGAGGAACTTAAAACTGCATCTAAGCTTATGGATTACGCCTTTACACTGGGCTTTGCCAGTATTGGTTTAACCACCCGGTTTAGTGATATGAAGGCCGCAGGTAAAGACGGTTTGATTCTCGGCTTCATGGTAGCTTTAATTAAAGCTGTTCTTGCCCTGGCGGTTATCAAACTGATTTTACCCCTATAATGATTAGCTGAGCAGGAGGTGCCATTGATGACTGAAGAGAAAAAAAATGCTACCGTTGTAAATAACAGTGTAGATGAAGATAACAAAAAGGCTCTCGAAGAAGCTAGGGCAGCGGACAGAAAGGTGCGCAGACAGGATTATGCGGTAATAATTTTGGGCTGTTCGCTGGTTTTACTGGCTAAGCTTTTCTCATAAGTATAAAATGTAGGTTACCGGGAGAAACAAATGGCAGGTAGAAGTTGAGCTTCGCCTGCCATTTGTATATCAATTTTTGACACTTGCTGATAACGGAGGATAAAGCCATGTATAAAAATATATTGCTGGCCATGCATGGGGAAGAGGTTAACTTTGATCAGCTTATTAAACAAACCTTGTATTTGGTGGAAAGGTCCCAATGCAAGATTACCTTGCTCAATGTTATAGAAACCAATTTAATTCACTACGGGGAGGTGGATACGCTTCTCACTGCCACTGCAAAACAGCGGTTTATTGACTACATAAATGAAATTGGTAGGGAACAATCCCAAAAGGTGCTGCAAGCCTTTACAGAGTCAGCCTCCCAGAAAGGCATTCAGTTCAATTGGAAAACCAGAGAGGGCAAGCCCGCCGATGAAATAATAAAAGAATTAAAGGAGAACAACTATGATCTTGTGGTGTTAGGCACTAAAGAACCCGGCCCGGGAAATACCTCCAGCCGGGTAAAGGAAAGACTGGCCAAAGATCACCTCTGCACAGTATTAATGGTAAAATAGATGATAAATCAAAGAGACGACGCAGTTCCAGCAAAAGGGCCATGGCAAGGAGGGTTTTAAAAAGAGCAAGGAGAAGTAAGTAAAAAGCCAGATCTTTTTCTGCCCAATGGACAATATAATAAATATAGAATAGTTATGTGAGGTGCTTTCGTTGAACGGCAGACCCCAAATACATATTGAGACACCAAAGGAAGAAAAGGATAAATTAATTAAATGGTACGGCTGGATTACCATTTTAGTAATATGTATTACGCCCCTTGTGCTGGTGTTTTTACCTTTATTGATGTTAAATACCAGCAAAATCAATAAAATGTTAAAAGAATCCCGGGTGCCGGAAGTTGACTGGCTGTCTGGCAGGGCACAAGAGGTAAACTTTGGATTAAAAAATGAAGACGGTGTAGATTCAGTGCAGGGTGAAATAATTGTGCAGGATGAAGAAGGACAATTGATAAAATGTACCTTTCTAAAGTATGTGGGTAAAGATACTAAAATACTGCCGGAGATCAAAGAATCCAACCTATTGGAAATAACTGGAAAAATGGACAAAGAAGACAAGGTCTTTTTAATTAGAAATGTCAGAGTTGTAGAAACGGAAAAAGTATACACCACAGAACCGGTCTTATCAGTTTATTAAAAACCAACTAGTTGCAGGCAGCTGCCCAACTAGGTTGGTTTTTGTTTTTAAAGCAAGGCTGTCAGAGGCTTTGCTCTCCTATATGGCTGGGATTTAGGAATAGGTTGTAAACGGGGGAGGTTATTTTGAAAGGTGTATTTAGAACATCGGTTGATAAAGCAGACTTTAAATACACACTCATAATTATAACGGCTCTACTGTTTTTTGTGGGAGCAGTGTATTTAAGTACCAATGTAATGGTGGAAAATAGGTATCAAAAAGCCGTGGCTAGGCTAAAGGAAGAAAAATGGGAAGAGGCAGCATTAATTTTAAGCCACATGCCCAACCATAAGGACGGAGAAATACTAAAAAGATATGCCCTGGCAAGGGATGAAATGGAATTTAAAAGCCAACCTGAGCTTGTTGAAACGGGCTATGTCACCGTGCTAAGACTTCTATATGAAATCCCGGATCACTATCAGGGGGACTTCAAAGAAGACATAGACAGACTAAAAGTGCTGGTATTGGCAAAGAGGGAGCAGGCCATTAAAGAAGGGGCCGTTCAACCCCACTTTTTATATTTCGATGATAGCTCTGTGCAAAAGGTGTATGCTGTTCGCCTTGGAGATAAAGATTTATTCTATGAGAGAAGTTACCTTGTACCCAACTTTGAAGTGCTTGACTAAGGGCATATCCGGCCCTATTCCTTTGGCTTTGTCACCGTCTGTCTATTGCAGTAATTGCTTGGCTTGAGACTAACTTCACTGGAGCAGTGCTACACCGGCTGTATAAACTGTTTTCCCTTGGTTTATGTTGACAGACAAGGGCAGTTAAGTTTATTATTAACTAAAATTTCCGGGGGGCTGCTGCAGTGAAACTATTTGCCATTAGTGACGTGCATTTATCCTTTGATGCTCCAGTGGACCCTAATAATTGGGATGCTGTGACGGCCTATAAGCCGATGGATGAATGCAGCATAGAGTGGAAAGAACACTATAAAGAATTATATTATAACTGGTGTGATATGGTGGGCGATGAAGACGTGGTACTGATGCCCGGTGATATATCCTGGGCCACTAAGTTGAACCAAACGGTACATGATATGAATTATTTAGGGATGCTGCCGGGACTGATTATTGCTGTGCCCGGAAATCACGATTATTGGTGGCAAAGTCTCACTAAAGTACGTGCAGCACTGCCCGCCAACATGCAGGTTATTCAAAACGACCACATTATTTTAGACAACATTGCCATATGCGGCACCAGGGGGTGGGTGTGCCCCAATAACGGCGGTGGCTTCACTGAACATGACGAGAAGATTTATAAACGGGAAATCATTAGACTGGAAAACTCGCTGAGCAGTGTAAAACAGCCAGTGGAAGAAATAATAGTGCTGATGCACTATATGCCCACCAACGAAAAGCATGAACGGTCAGGATTTATCGAAGTGCTGGAAAAATACAAGGTCAGCACTGTATTGTACGGCCATCTACATTCCCGCGCTCAAAGGTATCGTTTGCCGGACACCGCCTGGGGAATTAATTTTCACCTTGTAAGTGCGGATTATGTTAAGTTTACACCGGTGCTGATTCGAGATACAAATCTTTAAATATATAATGCCCCGGCAGAGGCAGTGGGCAAATGTTGCCCTTTGGCAGTTATGGAGGCGGTGTTGTATAATAAATAGATGAAAAAGAAGTGGTATTATGTTTACATACTACGTTGCTGCGACAATTCACTTTACACCGGGTACACCGTAGATATTGAGCATCGACTGCGGGAACACAATGAGGGTCGGGGCAGTAAATATGTACGCTCGCGGCTGCCTGCAGTATTGGTGTATTATGAAATTTATCCCAGTAAAGAATCGGCCATGGCCAGGGAAGTGGAGTTAAAAAAACTCCCCCGAAAAAAGAAACTGCAGTTAATAAGGCAGTATTAATTACGGATTTGGAGGACTATTTAACATGCATTACATAAGCACTAGGGGACAAACCGAGCCGGTGGTTTCAGCACAGGCAATAAAGCAGGGCATTGCGCCCGATGGGGGCTTATTTGTACCGGAGCGCAAGGTGTCAGTGGACCTTAACCAACTGCATAAAATGGTGGGTGCCGGCTATGCAGAGGTGGCTGAGCAAATTCTATCTCTCTACCTTGTGGACTATACCCCCGAAGAAGTGGCCCAATGTGTACAGGGTGCTTACGGGGAAGGAAAATTTGATCACCGGGACATAGCACCGGTTTACTCGCTCAATGAAAACCTGCATGTGTTGGAGCTGTGGCATGGGCCTACCTGTGCCTTTAAGGATATGGCACTACAGATACTACCCCATTTGTTAACTAAGGCTGCCCAGAAAACCGGAGAAAAGGACGAAATAGTAATCTTGGTGGCCACCTCCGGAGATACCGGGAAAGCGGCATTGGAGGGTTTTAAAGATGTGCCGGGAACAAAAATAATTGTTTTCTTCCCCCAAGAAGGTGTCAGCCAGGTGCAGCGGCTGCAAATGATCACCCAGGCCGGCAATAATGTCTGGGTGGTGGCGGTGCAGGGCAACTTTGATGATGCCCAAAGCGGTGTAAAACAAGTATTTGGTGACCTTGAATTTAACCAAAGGCTGGCCCAAAGGCACTATAAACTGTCATCGGCCAACTCCATTAATTGGGGACGCTTAGTGCCCCAGGTGGTATACTACTTTTCTTCATACCTAAAACTGGTGGAGAAAAAACAGTTGGCAATGGGCGAACCCGTCAACTTTGTGGTGCCCACCGGCAACTTTGGCAACATTCTCGCGGGCTACTACGCCAGGCAAATGGGTTTACCGGTAAAACGATTAATTTGTGCCGCCAATGCCAACAATGTACTTACCCACTTTATTGGCACCGGGATATATGACCGTAACAGGGAATTTTTAAAAACAATATCCCCCTCCATGGACATATTAATTTCCAGCAATTTAGAAAGGCTGCTGTTTGAACTTACAGACGGTGACGGGGCCCAGGTGCGCAAGTGGATGGGGCAATTAAAAGATACAGGTAAATATCAGGTGGATGACATTACCAAACAAAGGGTGCAAGACATTTTCTGGTCTGCACACGCATCCGACAGGGATACCTTAGAAACAATTGCAGAGGTTTGGCACCGCCATAACTACCTGGTGGATACTCACACCGCAGTGGCTTTTAGGGTCTACAATGATTATAAAGAGCAAACGGGCGATACCACAAAAACCGTCATTGCCTCCACTGCCAGCCCCTTTAAGTTTAACACCAGTGTTGCGGAGGCGGTTTTGGGTAAAGAGAAGGTGATTGATAAAAGTGAGTTTGCCTTGCTTGATGCCCTGTCCAAGCATACCGGCTGGCAAATTCCTGCGGGATTAAGGAACTTAGACCAAAAAGAAATACTGCACAAAAAAATAACGGCCAAAGACGGCATTGGTACCGCTGTGGCCGATATTCTAGAGGCAGATTAAAATTAATTTGCCTTACTGATATTGATATGGGCAATGCTTTGAATGGCACAAATAAAATGCCTTACCAACTCCGGGTCAAATTGTGATCCGGAGTTTTTTATTAACTCATTTGCCGCCTCGGCATAGCTCAGTGCCTTGCGGTAAGGACGGTCGGTGGTCATGGCATCAAAGCTGTCTGCAATGGCCACAATCCGCCCTAAAAGGGGTATCTGTGTGCCTGCTAAGCCATAAGGGTAGCCTTTGCCGTCGTAACGTTCGTGGTGGTATAAAATTACATCCACGGCTTCGGATAAATCGGGAATTTGCCTGGCAATTTCTGCCCCCACCAAAGGGTGTCTTTTTATGGCTTCGTACTCTTCTTGGCTTAATCTGCTTGGTTTTAAGAGCACTGACATATCCACATGTATTTTTCCAATATCATGTAGGAAGGCGCCATATCTTAAATGTTTTAGCTTGTCTTCGGGCAGAAGTATTTTTTTGCCCAATACTTCTGCATAGTACATCACTCTCTCGGAGTGTTTAAAGGTATAGCGGTCTTTGGCGTTAATAACAATGTTTAAGGTCTTAATGGTACTGATGGTATTTACTTCACCCTGCTGCTGCTCCGTAGGTATTTCGTCCAGCACTGATGAGTAGAGTACAGCCCTGTCTTTTTTTATTTTAGCCTGGTAAAGGGAGTAGTCAGCCAGTTTGAGCAAGTCCCCTTTATTGGTTGCGTTTATGGGATAACAACTGATTCCTGCAGAAACGGTAAGCTTAATAAAGGAGCCATCATTAAAAATGTTAAATTTAGTATTTCTTACGGTGTCAACAAGTTTATTTCCCAAATCCAGAGCTTCCGTGGCAGAGACCTTGGGCACGATCACTGCAAATTCTTCACCGCCATAACGGGCCACAAAACCGTTTTTAAAGATCTTTTTTAATACTAAGGCCACCTCAAGGAGCACCTTATCACCGACGTCGTGGCCGTAGAGGTCGTTTACAATTTTAAAGTTGTCAATATCGATCATGAACAGCGCAAAGGTTTCGTTGGAATAGCGGAAAATTTTTATCTGTTTTCCCAGTTCCTGTTGAAAACTGCGGTGATTATATAAACCTGTCAGACTGTCAGTGGAGGCCATGTAATCAAGGGTACTGCTGACAATCATCATCATGGCCATGGAGTTGTTTAACTCCTTAACCTGTTTAAGTAAATAGGGTAGGCACATTTGATATTCAGCCTTGCCCTTTAACACCGCTATGGCTTTTTCCCAGCAGGTACTGTATCCACAGGCTCCGCAGTTAGTTAAGTCTTTGGGTTTCTTTTTGCCTGTTTTCCGTAGAACCTGCCAAATTTGCCGGTCGCTAAATATTTTTTTAACACGCTGCTTATTGTAAAAGGTTCGGGTGGTATCCATAGGGGGCCCCAATGGGGTAAAATCAGCCGGGTACTTATACCCGCTGTCGCTGTTTCTTTGTTCTTCCGTATAGGTGATCACTTTTTTGGATTTATTATAACACAATTCTTTGTTTGCAATTTCCGGGCCGGCGATACAACCGTCGCAGCAAAGCATATCAACCATTACAGGGGTCAAAAAGCCGCCGCTGATGGAGTTTAAAATACTCTTGCACTTTACCGGCCCGCTGGCTTCAATCACATCCAGCGAGCTGACATCTGATTGTAAACCCACCGCTTTCAATAACCCCCCTGCCAGTGGAAGCAGTCTGGCTGTGTTGGCACCGGGGGAGTCCCAGTGTGTATTGGCCGGTTGATTTATTAGATTAATTTTTTGCTCTGCAAACCATTGTTTCAGCTGTCTAAAGGTAATTACCGCATCAATGTAATCCCCGGCGTGACCGCAGACGGACTCAGCTTTTTTGGCTATACAGGGTCCGATGAAAACGGTTTTATGTTGGGGGAAAGTTTTCTTTGCGTATTGACCGGTTATCATCATCGGTGACTGTAATGGTGAAAGATAGTTTATTAAATTAGGGAAATGTTTTTCTATCAGCATTACCACCGAAGGGCATGCTGAGGAAATAACGGTCTGATCACTTTTGGCCAGCAGGTCCTGTAATCGGTGGGCATGTATCTCTGCACCAAAGGCTGCTTCTAAAACATATGAAAAACCCAGTTGCCGCAGGCCGCTAATGAACTGGCCGGGAAAACAGTCAAAGGAGGCACTGAAAGAAGGTGCCACAATGGCCACCGTTTTTAGGCCGCTGCTATGCCATTCTTGCACAGTTTTTGTGTCGTCAAATATAACCTTGGCTCCTTGGGAGCAGACCTTTACACAACTGCCGCACAAGATGCAATCTTCCTTTGATATGGTGGCTTTACCGTTCTGAAAGGAAATTGCTTTTACAGGACAGGCACGAACACAGGCATAACAATTACAGCATAAATCATTATTTGTATAGAGTATCCGCATTTTACCACCTGAATTCTATATCTATTATTATATTAATTCGCTATTTTACGTAAAAATCCTATAGATAAAATGTAAATTATAAAAGATTTTACATTTGCAGAATAATTTATGCGTGTAATTGAGAACATAAAAATGATATACATCAAAATACAATCTCGGGAGGGATTTGATGTCACAAAAACTGCAGGAGATTATGACTACTAATGTAGCCACAGTTAGCCCCCAACAATCAGTGGCTGAAGTGGCCCAAATAATGAGCCGCCATAATATCGGCTCCGTGCCCGTTGTCGAAAATGGCAGGTGCGTAGGTATGATTACCGACCGTGATATTACACTGCGGGTGACAGCCCAAGGCCAGAACCCCGCAAATACCCCGGTTCAATCGGTAATGTCCACAGACCTCGTCACCGGCAATTCACAAATGGATGTACATGATGCTGCCAGTCTGATGGCCCGGCATCAAATCCGTCGTTTGCCGGTGGTGGACAACGGTAAACTTTCCGGCATTGTGGCCCTGGGGGACTTTGCAGTACAAAACATTTACCAAGATGAAGCCGGACAAGCACTTTCCAGCATTTCCGAGCCGGCTTCACCGCAACAAATGTAACAAAAAATGCGGCAAGGGGGCTAACCCCTTTGTCGCATTTTTTTGCCTGCCCTAATAGCCGTCAGGATGGAATAAGATGCTAATTAAGCTCCAATTGTCGTATGCGCGACAAACTTCCCTATAAAACCAGTATATACTAATTTATATACTTATCAATAATGGGGGGATAGGCCAATGAGTGAAATGAAGGTGCTCTTTCATGTCAATGAAACAGAGGCTTGGACCAAGTCTTTAGGAAATATTACTAACTTTCTAAAGGATCAACCACAGGGCAAGGTTGAGGTGGTGGCAAACGGGCCTTCGGTCACTGCATTTACCGGCAGTTGCCAGGCTAACGGCGGTGGCGGATGTGGCTGTAGTCTACAAAAGGGAGACTTGCTGGAACAAATGGGCAGGCTGTCCAATGAAGGTGTAGTTTTTGCCGCTTGTCGGAACTCACTTAAAATTTATGACATAGACGAAAAAACCCTGCCCTCCTTTGTTAAGGTGGTGCCGGCGGGTATTACGGAAATTGCGGCCAAACAATCTGAAGGCTATGCCTATATAAAACCTTAATATTTTGTAGCAAAGAAACGTCCAGAAACCGGACGTTTCTTTTTACTTGGGGTAACATTGCCATAAAACACATATTGCTATAAAATATACACATAATGATTTCCACTTGTAGGGGGTGCGCTTATGAATGTTAAAGATATTATGTCCACCAATGTAGTTACAGTAAATGAAGATACCACCATAGAAAATTTGGCAAAACTACTGATCGAAAACCAAATTTCCGGGGTGCCGGTAGTTAATGAAGGGCATAGGCTTGTGGGCATAGTGACTGAAGGTGATCTGCTGCACAAGGAAATACCCCCCAGAAGGCCGGAGTATGTAGGCATTTTAGGCGGTATTATTTACAAGGGCCTAAAAACATACAAAGAAGACTTTAAAAAGCTAGCGGCCATAAAGGCCTCAGAAATTATGACCAAAAGGGTGGTAACCACCACCAAAGACAGCCCTGTGGAAGAAGCGGCCTCACTGATGGTTAAACACAAGGTTAAGCGCCTGCCGGTGGTGGAAGGTGACAAAATTGTAGGTATTGTAAGCCGCTCAGATATTATTAAAAATCTTACAGAATAAAGTAACACCAGGTAAATAAAAAGAAGGCCTGTGTAGGATTACTGCACAGGCTTTTACACTGGGTGGCCCCAAAGGGCCCCATAGTTCAAAGGGCCATCCGGCCGGAGGAAAAGGCCCCGGTAAATATATGAAAGAAGGATTATGTTTATTAGGGGACGAATACTGACACCTATTACTACCACGATCATCAATATACGGGGGTTTTTAGATTGATAATTGATATGCACGTGCATTTTTTTCCTGAAAATGTGGCACCAAAGGTAACACAACATTTAGCTGACCATTATGGGATAGATGTTCCTTATCAAGGCACCTTGGCTGAATACAGTAAAATGCGCCTCAGCAGCCGGGTTGATACCGCTGTTTTTTTCACTGCCGCCACCAAGCCGGAGCAGGTTCAGTCGGCAAATATCTGGGCAAAAAGCAATACCGGGGGCGCTTATATAGGCTTTGGAACCCTGCACCCCGATTATCATGATATAGACGGTGAAATTAAAAAGCTAAAGGACTGGGGGGTTAAAGGCGTTAAATTTCACCCGGACTTTCAGCAGTTTTATTTGGATGATGCTAAGGCTTTAACAATTTACGAAAAAATGGCCAAGGATTTTATTATTATTTTTCATGTGGGTGACGAGGAAAACGGCAATAACACCGTTTATTCTTCGCCCCGCAGACTGGCCAATGTATTGGATAACATACCAAACCTAAGGGTTATTGCCGCTCACATGGGTGGCTATAAAATGTGGGATCTGTCTATGCAGTGGTTGGTGGGTAAAGAGGTGTACTTTGACACCTCAAGCACCTTTGGCATTTTACCGGATGAGCAATTCAAAAATCTTATTAAAGAACATGGTTATCACAGAATTCTGCTGGGAAGTGACTACCCCTACAATGACCCGCAGCGGGAGCTCCGGTGCCTGTCCGGTTTAGGCTTAAAGGATAAGCAGTATCAAGCCATCATTGGGGAAAATGCTAAAAAACTACTGGCAGGGGTAGGCTTATAAATATAAATCCTTAGAGGTGAGCAATGCAAAAAACTAAAATTGCCCTTGTACAAATGAATGCGCCCTTTGGTGAGATAGAAAGCAATTTAAGAAAAATCAGCAATTTTATTATGGAGGCCCACCGACAAAGGGTGGATATTATCTGCTTTCCCGAGTTGGCTTTGATGGGCTATAGCCGTGACCAATCCCATCTCCATGCCGAACATATCCCCGGGGAGAGCAGTAGATACATAGTGGATTTGGCCCAAAGATACGGTATTACAGTACTATTGGGCATGGCCGAAAAGTCAACACAGGCAAATAAGCCCTATATCACCCAGCTAATAGCCATGCCAGACGGCAGTTATCATAAATACCGAAAAACACATTTGGGGGGCAGTGAGCAACCATATTTTACAGCGGGGGACGCAATACCTGTCTTTAAAACCGGCAAGGCGGTTTTTGGTGTGCAAATATGTTGGGATTTACACTTTCCTGAAGTGTCCACCATCATGTCCCTGCAGGGGGCAGAAATTATCTTTGCACCCCACGCCTCACCCTGCGTGGCCGGAGATCGAAAAGAATTATGGTTAAAATACTTAACTGCCAGGGCCTATGATAATGCAGTATATCTGGCGGCATGCAATTTAATAGGTAACAGCAGCCAGGGCCACCCCTTTGCCGGCGGCAATTTGGTAATAGACCCCAAAGGCAATGTCATTGCCGATGACTTTAACAATGAGGAAGGTATGTTGGTGGTTGATTTAGACGAGGGTTTAATTAATAAAATCCGCTATGAAAGGACCACGTCCATGAGGTACATTTTTCATTTGGATGCCCGTCGGCCGGACTTGTATGAAAAATATAAAGGAATATTAAAAGAAGGCCATAGATTGGGTTAAGTTACCGGACTGGTAACTTCGACCTTGCCAAACACCTCACCGCACTGACAGCCGTAAGTGACAAAGTCTGATCTTTGGCCTTCACATATACTGATAATGCGCACCTTGGAATCTGTACTGTATATGGCTTCGTTGCAGTTGGGGCAATTTTTGTCGGTAATAAATTTCTTCGGTTTTATTACTATACAATCCCTTTCATTGGTTTCAACTATACAGTTATTGAGCTTTAATTTAGTTAAATGATATTTTTTTAAAATAGCTTTTAAAACCAGCAGCATTATTGCCCTGGATGCACCGTTTTGCACCCTCAAAAAGGTAGTGAGGGCCAGCTCAGCGCAATTTCGATCTTCAATTGTTGGGAATGGGTAAAGGGTATTTTTTTCATTTTTCATATTACCATTATGCCCATTCCCCCATTAGATATTACCACAATACCACCCTAGGCCCTTTGGCCCAGGGCGGCACTCAATCCTGCAAGGTAACCGGTGGAAAAGGCAATTTGCAGGTTATAACCGCCTGTCAGGGCGTCCACGTCTATCACTTCCCCGGCAAAGTACAATCCCGATACCAATTTAGATTCCAGGGTAGACGGGTTGATTTCACCGGTTTTTACTCCACCGCTGGTAACTATTGCCTCGTTTATGGGCCTTGTGCCCGTCACCGTTAAAATAAGGCCCTTTAGGATTTCCGCCAGGGAAAGCCGTTCCTTTTTAGTAACCTGGTCAACGGGCTTATCCCCGTTCAAGGCCGCCAACCTTATAACCACCGGGATTAATTTTTTGGGCAAGAGATCATCAAGGGCATTTTTCAACTGCTTTTTTTGGTACTTTTCAAAATCCCTCAGTAGACGCCTATCTAACTGCTCGGGGGACAGGGCCGGTTTCAAATCTATGGAGAGCTTAACTTCTTTAGCCTTATTAATATTTTTTAAAAAACTGCTTAAGGACAAGATGGCCGGGCCGCTGACACCGAAATGAGTAAAAAGCATTTCGCCAAACTGCTCTTGAACCACCTTCTTATTGGCCAGCAGCTTAACATTTACATTTTTTAATGTTAGGCCCTGCACTTCCTTGGGCCATTGGTCTTTAGTAACCAATGGAACCAAGGCCGGCTTAGGTTCCACAAGGGTGTGACCCAACCGGCCGGCCATGACATAGCCGTCCCCGGTTGAACCGGTATTTTGATAAGACAAGCCGCCGGTTGCAATCAGCACCTTGGGGCAGTAAATTTTAGTGTTATCTTGCAGCAAGACCCCGGTTACGGTACTGTTGGTACACAATATCTTTTTAACGGGACAGTGATAACGAATATCTACCCCAAGCTTACGCAGGTGTTTTTCAAACCCCTTAATAATATCGCTGGATTTATCACTGGCGGGAAAAACCCTATTTCCCCGTTCCACCTTAGTTTTTACACCGAAGCTGTGCAACAAATCCAGCAATTGGTGATTGGTAAAGGCATTAAAGGCACTGTATAAAAACTTTCTGTTACTGACAACATTATTTAAAAAATCCTCTAGGTCACCGTAGTTGGTTACATTACAGCGCCCTTTCCCGGTGATATACAATTTTTTACCCAGCTTTTCGTTTTTTTCTAATAAAATTACCCTTAAGCCATTGGAGGCGGCGGTGGCGGCTGCCATCATACCTGCCGGCCCGCCGCCGATAACAGCTAAGTCATAGTTCATTGGTAAACTCCTTTAAAAAATTATCAATTAATCCTAATATAACCCAAAAGGGCCTCTGCCATTGGGTATAGTATCGGTCAGCACAAAAAAGAGTTCTGGGGCAAGCCCAGAACTCTTTTATCATTAAGCTGCTTTTTGCTCATCTCCGTGGTCGAGCACTCTAAAGTTATCGCAGATGAAGCAGTATGCCAGCATACCGCCTGCAACCAGACCGATGGTAACCATCCACTCCATCCAGGAAGGAGCGTAAGCTACACCTTGATAACTAATCATACCGGTAATTACAACGTTCATCCGGTTTATAATGACACCGATAGCTACCATGGCACCGGCGGTGGTTAAACCGGCCCTGGTTTTGCCCCAGGCAGTGAAGAAGATAACCAGCGGTATCAGTACACCCACTGCCATCTCCAAGATGAACATGTTCGACTCCAGACCGCCGGCAAACACATACTGCCAAGCATCCCGGCTGGTGAGGTCGAATATCTTCAGGCCCAGATACATGATCATGATGGTGAAACCAATTCTCTGCAGGCTGCGTAAAACCTTAGTGTCCACCCAGTGGTTGTAAGCTCTGCCGGCCAGCGAAGTTTCCACAGTAACCATGGCCGGTCCCACAAAGAAAGATGACATTAAGAAGAAGAGTCCAATATAGGGTGACCACCACAGCGGGTGCAGTTTATCCACCTGTGTCAGGTACAGAGCACCCAATGAAGATTGGTGCAAGGTGGGTAAAAGCACACCGATAATTAACAGGAAGGGCATAGCCTTAGCAAAGAACTTGTGCAGGGGCTTTGCCACTTTCTCGGTGGCAATTTCACCAAACTCAAGTACTTGCACAGTGGTGTAAAGGGAAACACACCAGAACACTTCGAACAGTACGGAGTGGTAACCCCAAGATACAAAGGGACGCCAGAAGTTGAACCACTGACCGATGTCCAGGAACAAACCAATCATTACCAAGAGATAACCCAGCAGTGATGTGAGCATGGCACTGCGGGCAATGACGTTAAACTTTTCTATGTGTAAAATATGTGCTATCAGGGCGACACTGTAACCGCCGCCGGCCAGGGCAACCCCGGTTAACACGTCAAATCCAATCCACAGACCCCAGGGCCACTCGTCATTAAGGTTTGTGGTGGCTCCCAGACCAACAACTAAACGGTACACTGCAATGGCTGCAGCAATTACGGCCAGAATAAGTAACAAGAATCTGACCGGAGTCATTTTAAAGGTCCATCCTTGTTTTTGGGACTCCATTTATTTTACCCCCTTATAACTATTTGTTATTGATGTGATTGCTACCTTACACTGACATATCCTTTTTCTCTTCTTTGGCAATTTTATTGCGCCTCTTAGTGTAAATGTACATGCCTGACAAAAGACCGCCCCAGGCAACAATCACAGGTGGGGTATACTTTAAGAACTCATGGCTGTATTCAGGTATAGGCCTTGTGGTAACATCTGTACGGAATCCTAGCTGCTCAAAAGGTACGTCTGAAATATAAAGCCAGTTTGTACCTCCTGCTTCATGTTCTCCGTAAATATGCTTTACGTACTTGTCGTCGCTTTCAATGGTTTTTCTGGCCAGAGCCAACAACTCATCTCTGTCACCAAAGGTCATTACGTTGGTGGGGCATACCCCTACGCAGGCCGGAGCCTCTCCTTTTTCAATGCGGCCAAAGCACATTTGACACTTTGTTACCAATGGGAAAGTCTGATCCCATTGAAACTTTGGAACATTAAAGGGACATGCTAACATGCAATAACGACAACCTACGCAAAGATGTGGATAGTATATGGTGGCGCCGCTTTCGGTGCGCTGAAATGCCCTTGAGAAACAAGCAGATTCGCATGCCGGTTGTTGACAGTGCAGACACTGGTTCTTTACAAAGCGGAATACCGGTTGTCCGTCTTTTTCCACCGCATGAAATCTAACAGCTGTCCAGTTTTTATCGGATAACTTTGCATCGGGTCCCTGATCGGGAAACTTATCATCAAACTTTAAATCATTCCACATTTTACAGGCTAAGGAACAGCTACCACAGCCAACGCATTTACTCAAGTCAATTAATACACCCTTACCCGGTGTGTCAAATTTATTATATGCCATTAATTCTCACCTCCTAAAACCTTTCGTTTAACTTAACTTTTTAGCCACAAAATTATCTCCGCGGTCCGTGTACTTAGTGTGCAACAGCTTGTAGGCCAGCTCACTAATAGGATGATCTAGGAAGGTTTCGTATAATTCGATAACCTCTTTATTCTCATGACTTTCTCTTAATTTATAAGAGGCGTCCTTTTGATACAGACTTGCGATGCGGGCTTCACGCACCTCGTCAGAGGGTGGCAATGAAGTACGGGGTTGTCCACCGCCGGATACACACCCGCCGGGACAGCACATAAACTCAATAAAGTGATAGGGGGATTCTCCCCTGCGCACAGCCTCTAACACAGGGCGTGCGTTGCCCAGTCCGTGAACAACGGCAATTCTTAGCGTGCCGGTGCCGGGTATTTCTAAAGAGGCTTCCTTCACACCTTCCAAACCGCGAACAGGTGTTAAGTTAAACAATACTTCAGGCGCGGGTTGATTGGTTAGTACAAAGTAGGCGGTACGCACCGCTGCTTCCATAACACCGCCGGTGGCGCCGAAAATCAATCCGGCTCCGGAACCTTCACCCATCATAGGATCGTACTCTTCCTCCGGCAGAGCAGCGAGATCTATGCCGTAGTGTTTAATTAAGCGCGCCAACTCTCTGGTGGTTAAAACAATATCCACGTCGCGAATTTCCTCTTCGGAATTCCAGTATTGGCCGGCGTCATTCATTTCAGGTCTGGCCGCTTCAAACTTTTTGGCTGTGCAAGGCATAATTGACACAGAAACGATGTTTTTCGGGTCAATGTTGTTTTGCTTTGCATAATAAGTTTTTACCAAGGCACCAAACATTTGCTGTGGTGACTTACAGGTTGATAGGTTGGGAATTAAATACGGGTAGTAGTACTCACAGAATTTAATCCACCCTGGGCTACATGAAGTAAACTGAGGCAGAGGACGCCCTGTTTCTTTGCCAGTTATTCGGTTAATTAACTCCGTGCCTTCTTCTAAAATAGTGAGGTCGGCAGTGAAGTTGGTGTCAAATACTCTGTCAAAACCCATCTGTTTTAGCGCTGCAACCTGTTGACCCTGTACCCATGAACCGGCGGGCAGCCCAAATTCTTCACCAAGAGCCACTCTGGTGGCAGGTGCAGTTTGAACTACCACAAACTTGTCTGGGTCTTCAAGGGCTTCGATAACCTTTTGCACTTCATCCCTTTCGGTTATGGCTGCAGTGGGACACCATAGAGCACACTGACCACAGTTGACGCAAACGATGTTGTCTTTAATGGGCAACTGGTAGTAACCGAATACCGACTGTACCTTTTGACAAACCTCTACACACTGTCCGCAAAGGATACACTTTTCGTCGTCCCGAGTTAAAGACGGGCTAAATGGGTCCAGGGGAACGCGTCCCCGCACTTGGGTTGGCCAGGAACTGGCTACCTGGTACTGTTGGGGTAACCATCCGCCGCCACCGGCAGGCTCTTTGGAGCAACCTGCCAAAGTTGCTGTGGCACCGACCAAACCCAATGTTCCCATCATCTTAAGGAAATTGCGCCTGGTCACTTCTTTTTCTCGTGCCTTTTGCTTGTCCATATGCTTACCTCCCCGCTTTCTACAAATATTAGGCTAAAGCCCATGATACCGGGCCGATGCCCATATTTGATTATTTTAAGCGACATTTAATTTCTAAGGACAGGATTGTTATAAAATTCACGTAATTCGAAATTATTACACTTTTCTACAAGCTCCGAGCATAAAGCTAATTAATAGCTTCTTAATTATAATACTACCATAAAATCATGCAAAAATCACATATTTATCTATCAAAAACCCCTATAAAGAATATTTTTTGTAGAAAAATGTAAAAAATACAAATTAGAATAATTCCATCCTGTCTTTGCAGCTAAAATAATATTAGACAAAAGCATATAAAATCCTTTATTTCTGAAAAAAGTAATGAAAAATATTTAACTTTGTTAGATATTTATAGGTGTAAGATAAAACCACAGACTTTGTCATATAAGAGCAAAATATGGGTTTTATACTGGGTTGACATAAATAAAGACCGAGACTCTCTCGGTCTTTTAATGATATTCAGAAACCATAAGGTATTTCAAGTAACAATTATAGTTCTTGTACTGTAAAGCAGTCGTTGGGGCAAATTTCAACACAGGTTTCGCAACCCATGCATTCTGCAGGATCGCCGGTAACTTCTGCTTTTCCGTCTACCATTTCCATTAAACTAACAGGGCATGGGGCTACGCATTCGCCACAACCTTCACATTTGCTTGAATCAAGAGATACCATGTACATTAAAACCAACCTCCTTAAATATATCTAAATAGTAAACTGACAAATTAAATTATGCTATATTATTCTGAAAAAGGCAAGGGGTATTTTGCTTCAAATTATGGTAGACTTGTGCAAAAGGACCTGGGTAAAAAATGCCCGGTAAGAGGATATCATTTGACAATGTCAAATAATATATAATAGAGTTAATAAACATTGGGGGGCTAAATAATGTCTTTGGATTTTTCTGAACTGCTTGTTGGTAAAAATGATAAGGTTGACCAGGTTGAAATTTTAGTTTCCGATGAGAGCTTACTTAATAAGGAAGTCAAAGAGGTAACTTTATTTTATAACATTGTGGGGGAAGGCCGCTTTAAAATGTTCCGTAACAACAAAATGGAGTTAATATTTGTACATGTCACCGATGACTGGATGAGGCAGGCCAAAATAAATATCGGTGATTATAGCGGTCAGTTAAATATTAAAGCCACCTGGGACAATGAGCAGGACACCTTGTCAGTGAAGGCAGAGGACGGTACCCATCAGGAGGTAACTGCCATTCAAATTGATAATTAAGGGGTTGTAACAGTGGGACTGCCTGGCTTAAAAGAAAAGTTATACCGACAAATGTGGGAACAGCCTGAAATTTATGCCCACCGCATTATGTTGGAAGTGGGTTTGCCCTGGAAAGATAATGCAATGCTGCATTTTCGCTGCACCAAACGCATGTCAACGGAAAAAAAGCGACAGTACTGGTTGGAGCAAAGGGATGAGGTTGATGCTGCCTTTGAAATTTGGTATGCTACCGGTAAAA
Organism: Desulfofalx alkaliphila DSM 12257; assembly: GCF_000711975.1. Lineage (NCBI taxonomy): Bacteria > Bacillati > Bacillota > Clostridia > Eubacteriales > Peptococcaceae > Desulfofalx > Desulfofalx alkaliphila. The sequence goes on from NZ_JONT01000012.1 coordinate 73,744, forward strand.
CCTCATTGGACGAATAGTACATTTTACCGCGATGGGGTATAATTATAATGTAATTATTTAGAAATTAACAGATATAGGAGGGCCTTCATGAAAGAACAAACCATTGAAGAAATTATAGAAGAATACGGTGGTGCTGCTTACAGCCCGGATTTTGGTGCTTGGGCAGAACTTGAGTACGAAGAAAATGGACAAGACTATAAACGTACCACTATGGTAATAGGTAATCCCCAGTGGTCCGGCGCATTGGATTTGGTGCAGGGTGAGTACTTGTGGAAGTGGGCCTTTGATTCAGAAAACGATCTTTACTTTTTACTTCTCACCTGGCACAGCGGTTTAAGACTGCCCATTGCCTTTGATAAAGAAGGGGCAGGGAAGATGTTATTTGACCCTGAGGCTAAAAAGAAGTTTGATATAATGATTGTGGATCAACCGGTAATGCCCAGAAACTGGGATGAAGGCAACTTGAAATTCACTGTTCTGTGGGATGTTGAATTTAAAAAGGCTAAGGAAGCATCTTGGCCGGAATAAGTGACGGGGTGACAGTATGGGTTCCAGCGGTGTAAAAAAAAGCAGGCCTGTCAGTAAAGGGCTGTTGAAAAGGGTTTCTCTTTATATTAGGGATAACGCCATTAATGGTAAGTGCATACAGGATGAGGAGACCATGGCTTACCACCTGGGCTTAACCGTTGAAACGGTTAATAGGGTAATTGAACAGTTAAAGGAAAACAAATTGGTAATGGTGGAGGAGAGCAAAAAAGCTAATCTTCCCAATGCATATATATATTTAGGAGACGGAGCTGCCAGTAGGCTGGTGCTGGAAACGGGCCAACGCAGTGAAGACCTAATAGCAATGCTGGATAGGGCGGATTTAAGTGAAGATGTAAAAAACTTAATTTTAGACTATGATGAAAAAGTTAGGGAACTGCTCTATGAGATGCAGCAGCAAACCCAGGAACTGGAGCAGCATCGCAGTTTTAAGGACAGTATTGTTAAGGTAAATGAAACTCCGGATGGTTTGGTGCAAGTAATTGCCAGAAGAAGGCCTTAAGGGGGTTCTTTAATGACAATATCCGAAGCCATAAAAAAGTGGGAGCGGGATACCACTGTTTACATTCATTATAGTCGTGAAATGAAAACCTCAGAATACAACCAAGGATTTGCCGATGGGTTAGAAATGGCAGTAAAGTCCTTGAAGTCAGCCTTAAAGGAATATCCTGATTTGGAGCAAGGGAGTGAGTGACCTTGAGTCAATCTGTTTACAGTGTTGTAAAGCTACTAAATAATGAAGTTGATGATGTTGCTGTTTTCGACAATGAAGAGGCAGCCACTGCTTACGCGGAAGAAATAGCCGGCCGGGAAGACTATCAACTGATAAATATAATGTGGACCAAAATCAATAATACCAATATGCAAGTAACTTTAAAAGAAATGAGAAAATAAACTAAAAGGCGCCCCAGGGGCGCCTTTTAGTTTATTGCTTAGCTTTAAGCCTTAGAAGCTGTTTTTAGTAATTTCTGCTGGCGTTAAAACAGTCGCGGCAGTATACGGGGCGGTTGCCGGAAGGCTCAAAGGGTACTTCCGTTTCTACACCACATTGTGCACAAACTACTGCATACATTTGTCTGGGGCCTCTGCTGCGAAAGCCGTTGCCTTGTTTACGTGCTTGCTGTTTGCGGGCGTTGCGGCAATGGGGGCAGCGGGCAGGTTCGTTTTCAAAGCCCTTTGCTGCGTAAAATTCCTGCTCCCCTGCAGTAAAGGTAAAGTCGTTTCCACAGTCTTTACAATTTAAAGTTTTGTCAGAATACACCGAGGATCTCTCCCGTTTAATATTACTCCCTAGAGGCAAATCCAACCCCTATCACTCGCCACCTGTTTGTTTACATATGGGAGGTAGAAAAGTTTAACCTTTAGAGGCAAAATCAGTATATCTTAATTGCCAACAAAAAACAACAGGTTAATTGTAACAAGCTGATTAAGTTAGAATTGGTTGTTCATTCCTCGGATAGATACAAGCAAATCCGCAGAGAATAATTGAGAAATCTTGTAATGATTATGGGGGGTGAAGGTGCCATGATTGATAATCTTGTGCAAAGGGCTTTGACGGCACGGGATGCATTTTTACAACTAAATCAAGAGCAGGTGGATAAGATTGTTAAAAGCATGGCATTGGCCGGTTTGGATAAGCATATGGAACTGGCAAAAATGGCAGTGGAGGAGACCGGGAGAGGGGTATACGAAGATAAGATAACTAAAAACATCTTTGCCACCGAATACATTTATCATAGCATTAAGTATGAAAAGACGGCGGGTATTATTAATGAAAATGAAGAAGAGGATTACTACGAAGTTGCCGAGCCGCTGGGGGTGGTGGCGGCGGTTATTCCGGTTACCAACCCCACTTCCACCACCATGTTCAAGGCCTTAATTTGTGCCAAAAGCAGAAATCCGGTTATTTTTAGTTTTCACCCCGGGGCCCAGCGGTGCAGCGCCGAAGCGGCCAGAATAATGTATCAGGCCGGGCTGGAGGCCGGTGCACCGGAAAATTTTATTTCCTGGATTGAGCAGCCGTCAATTGAATCCACCCAAGCATTGATGGAGCACTTTGGGGTGGCCTTAATATTGGCAACCGGTGGCGCCAAACTGGTGTGCGCCGCCTATAGTGCAGGAAAACCGGCCCTTGGGGTTGGCCCTGGCAATGTACCCTGCTACATAGAGAAGTCAGCAAAAATAAACCGAGCCATTACCGATTTGATACTTAGTAAAACCTTTGATAACGGACTTATTTGTGCCTCTGAACAGGCTGTTATTGTGGATCGGGAAATTGCCGACCGGACGGTGCACTTATTAAAGGAAAACGGCTGCTACTTTTTAAATCCAACTGAAATTGACCGGCTCACCGCTGTTGCCGTAAGCGAAGACCGCACCCATATCAACCCCCAAATAGTGGGCCAGTCGGCACCTGTTATCGCTCAAATGGCCGGCTTGTCTGTTCCTGCATCCACTAAGATACTGGTGGCGCCATTGGAAGGTGTGGGACCTGATTATCCCCTATCCCAGGAAAAGCTTTCTCCGATACTGGCTTTTTACTTGGCCGATGATCACAATCAGGCCATAGAACGATGTGTACAAATGGTGGAATTTGGCGGACTGGGTCATTCGGCGGTGATACATTCAGAAAACCAAGAAATAATTAAAAAGTTTTCTGATACCATACGGGTGGGAAGAATAATTGTGAATTCACCCTGTACCCACGGCGCCATTGGCGATCTGTACAACACCAACATTCCCTCACTGACCTTGGGTTGTGGGTCGTACGGGCGCAATTCTACTACCTCAAATGTGAGTGTGAAAAACTTGATCAATGTGAAACGGGTTGCCAAGCGCAAGGAGAAAATGCAGTGGTTTAAGGTGCCGGACAGAATTTATTTTATGCCCGGTTCGGTACAATATTTAAGTAAGGTGCCAAATGTTGAACGGGTGCTGATAGTAACAGATAAGGTGATGATTGAGCTGGGCTATGTGGATAAGGTGGTTTATCATTTGCGCAAGCGGCAAAATCATGTGGCCATCGAGGTTTTTGACCGGGTGGAACCGGACCCGCCATTGGAGATGGTTAACTTAGGTGTGGATGTCATGAAGCGGTTTAAGCCCGACACACTTATAGCCCTGGGGGGAGGTTCAGCCATTGATGCGGCCAAGGGGATGTGGCTTTTCTATGAGCACCCCCAGGTACAGTTTGAGTTCTTACGTTTAAAATTTATAGATATTCGCAAACGCACCTATAAATATCCCAAGCTGGGACGCAAAGTAAAGCTTATTGCCATACCGACCACCAGCGGCACCGGATCAGAGGTGACGGCTTTTACCGTTATTAGCGATAAGGGCTTGCAAATAAAGTATCCCTTGGCGGATTATGAACTTACACCGGATGTGGCCATAATAGATTCGGATTTTGTGATGTCTATTCCGCCGGAAGTTACCGCCGACACAGGAATAGATGTGCTTACCCATGCCATAGAAGCCTATGTATCGGTGATGGCATCGGACTACACCGATGCCCTGGCCATGAAAGCCATAGAACTGGTGTTTAAGTACCTACCCCGGGCCTATAGGAATGGTGATAATAAGGAAGCGAGGACAAAAATGCATAATGCTTCTACCATGGCCGGTATGGCCTTTACCAACGCATTTTTAGGAATAAATCACAGTTTAGCCCATAAATTAGGTGGCCAGTTCGGCATATCCCACGGGCGGGCCAACGCAATTATGCTGCCCCACGTCATAGCTTATAACGCATCGCCGCCCAGTAAGTTTGCTTCTTTTCCTAACTATGAGCATTATGTGGCCCATATTAAATACCAGGAAATAGCTAAGAATTTAGGTCTGCCTGCCGGAGACCCCACCGAGGGTGTGAACAGTCTAATCAATGCCATTTATAATTTGCTGCGAGAACTTAACATGCCCCTTTCTTTGGCACAGACCGGTATAAATGAAAGGGAATTCGAGGCGGCGGTGGACCAACTGGCCGAGCGGGCCTTTGAAGACCAGTGTACCACCAGCAATCCCCGAATGCCCCTGATAGCCGAACTGGCTCAATTATACCGACAGGCCTATAAGGGAGAAGAAGTACCACTTTAAAAGTTTTTTCACAAAAAGGAATCCCGCCGGTTCTATCACCGCCGGGATTTATTCTTTTGGCTTTAACTCTTCCAGCCCCACCGAACAAAGTATTTCATCTAAAAGTTCTTTGTTAACTTCAAAAATATCAATTACAGCCTGATCTTTCAACAAAAATCACCCCTTATAAAGTGTTGACTTTATCATTCTATGCAGCTGTGGAATAAATAGTACTATAAAATGAACGGAAAAGTTGGTGCTGCGGGTGCGTCCCGGCAGTAAGTTGAAGGCAGGAAAGACAGCAAGGACGTTGAATGATATAATGCAATACATTTAGAAAGGTGGAAGTATAGTGACATACAAGATCGATGTAGATAAGTTTGTGAAGGAAAACCAACAACAAATTGAAGCCCTGGTAAACGCTTCCCTTAATCGGGCCGGTAAAATTGTTGAAGAGAAAGTAAAGGCCGGTGAGTTGCGACCTGCCCTTCAAGATATTATGCCTTTAATGCTATATGAAATATTGATAACCAATACCGTTTCTACCCTAAGGTTGGCTGCCGATATGATTGAAGAGAGTAAAAGGGAGCTCGAAGGGACGGAAAAATAAAAAAAACACCTGGACAAAAACATATGTTTGGTGTAATATTAGACAAACATATGTTTCCAGGAGGTGCCAAGGTGCGGATGAATGTGCCTACGGTAGATGCAAGGCTGCGTAAACAGCCATCCTTTACCGCCAAACCGGTGGTGAAAGTAAGAAGAGTTAAGGCTGATTTTACCGGTCAAGTGGCCGGTTGGTTAGCAAGTGACGATACCCTTATTGCCAAAATATTTGCTTATTCAATACTGTTTGCCGCAATGGCAACTATGCTTGTAAAGATTTTTGCTTTTCTGTGCTGGCAGTGAGTATAAATAAGCGGATTTAATCAAAAGTTATACTTGTGTAGGGGGTTAAAATGGCAAGGCTGGATTTAGACAATGAAGAAGTGCTGGTAAAGTTGCTGGCAGATCTATACTACGCACAAAAACATATATTGTTCCAAGAAATGGTAATTGAAAAATTTATGGAGCGGGTAGGTTTAAGTGAGGAAGAAACCATTGCGGTTTTAAAAAAAATGGTTGAAAACAAATGGCTGGTAACCCATGGTTTTAAGCCCAAGTTCTTTTTAAGGCCCGGTTTTGTAAGCAGCTTTCCGGTGGTAGTAAGTAAAACCGGGCTTAAACTTCTAAAAACAGAGGATTAGAGAAAATAGGGGGGTAAAAATGATACAAAGGCGCCAGAAGCACTACATAATACAAGAACCGGATGAAGAACTGCACCAAGTGATGGCAGGAGATGTTCCCCAGGGTATAGTCAAGGCGCTGAGTAAGGTGCTGCCGGACAAATCAATAGCTTATAAAATCTTTATGGAAAAGGAAGGCCAGCAAATTGAATTGCTGGCTGAAGGGGTATCCTCCCTTGAGGATTATAACAAGGTAACTGAAAAATTTGAACAAGAAATGCTCTTACCCCATGGTAACCGCTGGCAAGAAATAAAACCGGAAATAATTGTAAGGGAATAACCGTTATTTAGTAAAGCCTAACACCTTTGTCCCCGATTGACAGGCCAGGTATAGTGCACTGAGCAAAAATACAAACCAGAAGGTCACAAAACGCAGCACCAGTGCCAGTGCCAACCCCTGATAGATGGGTACACCCAGGGGTAGCAGCAGCAAGACCATGCCGCCTTCAAAGGTGCCAAGGCCGCCGGGTGTCAGGGGGACGGAGGCAACCATGTAAGTGAGAAAGGTGACCACTGCCAGCGGTATAAAACTCACTTCCACTTGCAGAGCCCGGGCAATTAAATAGGCTTTTACGGCAAACAAGAGCCAAATTAAAAGAGCCAAGAGAAATTGTCTCACCAAAGGGCCCCGCTTGCTAAACACCTTTTTTACAGACCGGCGGAAGGTTTCCGCCGAACTGCTTATCTTGGTGTGCAGCTCTTTATTCAAGGGCAGAATTGAAAAAAGCCATTGCAGCCCTTGGGGGTAGCAAACAAAAAACAATAACAAGACCGAGAACACCAATAGCACAGCCATACCCGCGGCCAAGGTTTTTAACAAAGCGGTTTCCATGGGTACAGCCAATAAAAACCAAGATAAACCCAGTATACATAAAAAGAGGAAGGTAAGCATACTTACTGTTTTCTGCAAGCCCACCAAAGCGCCTGCCCTGGCGGTATTGAAACCCGGCTCCGAGCGAAGCATTACCACCTTCACCGCTTCCCCCCCTGCCTTAACCGCCGGGGTTATGCATTCAAAAAATGTTCCCGCCATATTGATGTGCAGCAATCGAGACAGGGAAATTTTTTCACCCATTAGCTTGGCAATTGCTGACCACTGCAAATTGATCAGTAAAATGGTTAATAGCTGCAACAATAGGGCAGCTATTAGGGCCGAACTTTCAACCATGCTTAGGGCCCTGTATACCTCTTGCAAATCAGCGTATTTAAGTAGAGCTATAACCAACAAGCCGCCGATTAGCAATAATGCAAACCTTTTCATCATCACCGATTTTCTCCTGTCCTTTAATGAGAAGCAAGGTGGCTTTCATGGTGGAGTTTTTCTGTTCAACGAAACGGCAGTTTTTGCACCAGGCCGGCAGTGCCGAGTACATCCTTTTTAAAACATCACGTTGACTGCGTACCAATATTCGCGCCCCTTGGGGGGCCTTGGATAAGATGTTTTGCAGCACCTTGGTACGGTTGCACACCTGCAAAGCCACGTGAATCACTGAATAATCCACAGCACTTATATTGATTCCGTCTGCCAACTTTACCTTAATTTGGTCTTCCATGTTATACCTTTTAATAACCCTGCGGGCAATTTCCACCGCCTTTGGGTCCTTATCCACCACTACTATTTTTGCGCCGGTTTGATCGGCTATTTCCATTGCAGTGCAGGGAAGCGGTCCCCCGCCGATAACCAATATCCTATCCTCGGGGATAATATGGCCCAACTCAACCTCCCTTTTAACGATGTCCTTGTAATACAAGCCATAAAGATTAATTAAGGTGGGAAAGTGGGCCAGGGACTTTTCCAGTTGCTTAGTGAACAAAGAAATAACCTTCATTGATACGTTACCCCCTAGAATACATTAAAACAGTGTACTGATAATACTAACTGAGTGATTAATAAGACCGCCGAATAAGAAAGCGGCAATAATGGTGGTTAATGAAAGCGCCGATGCTACCTTAATGCCGAATTCCTTAGTGAGCACTGCAAAAACCGATAAACAGGGGATATAAAAAAGGGCCACCACAGAACCAACCAATAATTGCAGCGTGCTTAAGTCCATTTCTAACAGGGGGAGTACCCCCAGTTCCCGCCTAACGATACCCAGCATTAAAGCCAAGCTTGCCTCTGCCGGAAGGCCCAGCCAGCCAATCACCAGGGGGCCGATGAAGTCACTGATATAAACCAATAAACCTGTTTCCACCAGCACCGCCGCCAATAAAATAGCTAAAATAATTGGTATTTCTGCCTCCAGCATAAACTGCTTAGTGCGCAGCCAAATTTTTCTCTTCAAAGCCTGACGGTCGGGTTTTAACAGATTGGGAATCTCTATCATAATGGGGTCAATGTTGCCCGGCAGTACTTTGTTGAGTACCAGGCCGGCTAAAAAAATAGCTCCGAAGGAGATGCCAAACATTAAGATTAATAACCCTATGGAGTGATCCCCAAGCAGGGAGATAAATGCTCCCGTTTGTGAGACACAGGGTACTGCAAAACACACCGTACCGGATACAATTAAACGCTCTTTATAACTGGTGACGGCCCGGGTTCCTAATATGGCGGGGACGGCACAGCCGTAACCCATGATAAAGGGAACAATGTTGCCCCCTTGGATACCCACCCGGCGCATAACTCCGTCAACCAAGACACCTAAACGGGGCAAAAAGCCGCTATCTTCTAAAATTGACAGTGCGATGTAGAAAAGAAAAACATAAGGCAAAATCAAGCCAAAGGGCCATTCAATTCCTTTAATCAGCACCCCGTATTCGCCCAATAAAATGTTGTGCAGCATACCCTCGGCCACAAACTGGGAGACAATGGGTGTGATTAGCGGTACATACCAATCATAGATAATCGGAAGCAGAATGAAACTGCGCAAGGCCTTACCGCCGCCCACCACCACTGCCATGGATAATAACAATACTAAAAAAGCTATCGGCAGGCCGGGGAAGGGCTGCAAGGTCAAATCGCCAAGTTTTTCCCAAAAGGTGGCATGGCGGTGCTCTACCCGCTGCACCTTTTCTATTATGCGCCCCACATGCTGCCAGCGTTTATCCTGATCCGTGGGCATAAGCTTGTCCCTGACCGGCTTATCCTTAGCCAACTGCCATGCCCTGTCTAACAACTGGGCAAGGCCCACGTTGCGTATGGCCACGGTGGGTACCACCGGGGCACCAAGTTCTTCTTCCAGCTTATTTACATCAATATATATACCTTGCCGTTCGGCAACATCAATGAGGTTAAGTGCAAACACAGTGGGCAAGCCATGTTCCAGTATCTGCAAAGCAAAATTTAAATTTCTTTCCAGGTTGGTGGCGTCAAGGACGCAAATAACTGCGTCGGCCCCTTGGTTTAATATGTCAACGGCCACCTCTTCCACAGGGGAGGTGGCGGTCAGTGAGTAAGTACCGGGTACATCAACCAGCACAGCCTCTTCACCGTGGCGAAAGATTTTTCCCTGCATTGTGGTGATGGTGGTGCCTGCATAATTAGAAGAAAGCACCTCCTTACCTGTCAGCTTAGAAAAAACAACACTCTTCCCCACGTTGGGGTTGCCCATCAATAAAAAGTTTAATTTGCCGTCTGTTTGTAAATTGTTTTTTTTAGTGTCGTGACAGCTCAAGTTAAACTACCTCTTTTACAATAATTTTTTCTGCAACATCTTTGGCAACGGCTATGCTGCGGTTTCCCAGTTCAACAACTATGGGGCCACCTAAGGGCTGTTTCGACTTAACGGTTACTGTAATACCTTCCCTTAAACCCAAAGAATTCAATATTGCAAAGGGGGGTGTTTTTTCAATTACACAACGGTGTGCCTTTTTTAAAGCGTATAATAACATTATCCATACACCTCCATGTCATATTAGTAAGAAACCGGCAAAGATAATTGCTAAAGATAATCATTATCAATTAACCTGCAAAAAATAAATACCCAAGAGAATGATTATTATTATCAATTACAATATACAACACCGTTAACAAGGAAGCAATGGCAGTAACCCGTTAAATAGTAAGGTTAGATATTAATTTTGCTGTTTTACTTGGGATAGCTTTACTATTCTTACCCTTGCTTTAAATAAAAATAAAGCAAGGAAATTCTGATTTATTAAAATGATTGAAGGATATATTTAGGGATTGCAGAATTAATATTCAAGGATACTAATTAAAGAGGTGAAGGGCTTGATAAATATAGCAATTGTTGGTGGAGGTCGGGGCGGAGCATCTATGCTCAGGGTCTATAGTAATCTTTCTGAAGTAAATATATTAGGCATATCCGACATTAACATCAACGCCGCCGGTATGGAGTTGGCAAAAGAAATGAACATCCCGCGCTATACCGATTTTATGGAAATGTTAAGTATCCCTGGCCTTGAGGTGGTAATAGATGTTACCGGCTCAGAGGCAGTTAGGGAAAAAATCGAGGCTAATTTGCCAGAGGGCAGTTTGCTGGTGGAAGCCAAGGTTGCCAGAATGATGTGGCTTTTAGCCCACCAAAAGGACGAAATGCTGAAGGAATTAAATGAACAAGCCCAACAGTTGGCCAGCATGGGTGAGCAACTAAATGCCACTGTGGAGCAGGTGCCCGGCATTATAAAAGAGGTATCACAATTTATTGTAGAGTACGGAAACACCTTAAGCCAGTCGGTGGCTGAGGTAAAGCATCATTTAGAAGACACCGACGAGGTGTTGGATTTTATTCGCAAGGTGGCAGACCAAACCAAGCTGCTGGGGCTCAATGCAGCCATAGAAGCGGCCCGGGCCGGGGAACATGGACGGGGATTTGCAGTGGTGGCCGAAGAGGTGCGCAAACTGGCCGAGCACAGCGCTACCTCGGTAAAGACCATAGCAACCATTATGAAAAACCTGGAGCAATCAATGGTGGATATTATTGATATTATAGAGCAAAACAACAAATTGACCGAGCGGCAGATAACAGCCACTGAGCAGGTTGCTTATGCGGTGGATCAGCTGGGCACCTTGGCCGATGACATGAGAGATTTCTCCGAAAAGTTAGCTGACATGCAGTAAAAAATATTGCCGGGAGGTAAAACTATGGAATTTTTCAACCGTTTGGGGGAAAAGGCAAAGGTAATTGGCGAAAGGGCCAAAGAAGCCACCCGCAAACCCACTGAGCTAGTTGAAGTGACTAGATTAAAATATGAAGTTTCTAAATTACAAAAGGTAACTAAAAACAATATCGAAGCCATTGGTGAATTGGTTTACCGGCAGTTTAAAGGGGAATTAAACCTAGAGGCAGAAATTGAAAGGCTGCTGCAGGCCACTAAAAATATTGAGGCTGAAATAGTAAGCTTGGAACAAGAAATTGAAAGGCTTCAGCCTAAGCCTTTAGTTTGTCCCAGGTGTGATATAGAGTTGCCCAGTGGCGGTATTTTCTGCCACAGGTGCGGCATAAAGGTGGCCATAGATAAGGAGCCCGAGGAGCAAGAAAAAACTGAAGGGGCAGCGGAACCGGTAATAGAACAAGAAGAAATAAAATAGCCTTAAATAAGGGGTAATTTTTAGGGTGGATAATCATATCCACCCCTTTTATTTGGGATCCAGGTGGGCTGGCTTGGCTGCCAACCCAGCCTACAATTCTATAATCACTGCATTTTCATTACAATTGGGGAACAGGGGGCAGTTTACACATTCCTTCCATACCTTTTGCGGTAAGTCTTCCTTGGCAATGGGCTGAAAACCACACCGGCGGAAAAATTCGGGTTGATAGGTAAGGGCAAAAACCCTCTTTAATTCTAATTCCCGTGCTTCTTGCAAAAACAAATTAACCAGCCTGCGTCCAATTCCTCTTTTTACATAGTCCGGTGCAACGGCCAGGGCCCTAATTTCAGCCAAGTCTTCCCAGATAATATGCAGGGAGCCGCAGCCTACTACTTTTCCCCGGTGCTCGGCAACGGTAATTTCACGAATGCCTTCATAGAGGGAAGAGCGGGAACGGGCCAGCATTAGGTTTTCTGCCGCATATAAGCTGACCAAGCGGTGAATTGATTCAACGTCAGAAATTTTAGCCTTTCTGTATATTATTTCCAAAACATCGCCTTCTTTGCTATAATTAAGATAATTAAACATAATTCGAGAAGGGAAGGGAAATTCCTTTATTAATTTTAGGGTGGTGAGATGGTTTGGATTATTCCCGCAGACTTGATAAGCTGGCCCAACTGATTAGAGAATCTACCAAGACGCTGGCATTAACCGGTGCAGGGGTGAGCACGGAAAGCGGTATTCCTGATTTCCGCAGCAAAGAAAAGGGCTTGTGGAATAGGTTTGATCCCGAAGAGGTGGCCAGCATTGGGGCCTTGGAAAGGGATCCCGCAGAGTTTTACCGCAATAATTTAAAATGGTGGGAATTGTGCCTGCAGGCCCAGCCCAATGAAGCCCACCGCAGCCTTGCGCAGCTTGAAAGAAAAGGCTGGTTACTGGGGGTAATTACCCAGAATATAGATGGCCTTCACCAAAAAGCCGGTTCAAAGCGGGTGTGGGAAGTGCACGGGCATTTAAGAACATGTAGGTGTATGAAATGTAAAAAAACCGACCAAATGGATCGGCTAAAGGAGAGTTATCACTGTGCCGCCTGTGGCGGCTTACTGCGGCCCAGTGTAGTTCTTTTTGGCGATAGCATGTCAAATGATTATTACAATGCAGAAAAAGTCATGAGTGGCTGTCAACTGCTGTTGGTGGTTGGCAGTAGTTTGCAAGTATACCCGGTGGCAGGGCTGCCCTATATGGCCCGCCAGGTGGTAATAATAAACCGCCAGCCGACCCCATGGGACAGCCAGGCCCGGCTGGTTATAAACCAATCGGCAGGCCTGGTGCTGTCTGATCTGGTAGAGATACTTGGCGATGAAAAGGGGCCATACTATGAATGTTAAAAATGCAACCTTAAACAGGCTAACAGTTTGCGATACCAGGGGCTGGTATCTTTTTTTTGGGGTCCACAGCTTATGTCGGTCAGTGTACTCCACCGGGACAGGGGCGGAGATTTTTGCTCTTGGACTTTTAGTAAGACCGGTTCCAGTTTTCCGTTCTTCTTGACGAATTTACCCCTTAAACTGACCTGCCCACCTAAAGATGTAATTAAATAGTTATTGGGATCATCCTTTGTTAGCTCTGCAACTTCGGCGTAAATATCCTTTTTCCGCTTCCTGTTTAAATGAATTACTTTGCCTGACAATGCAATCCCTCCCCCAACCATTATATGGAAATTATACATTTTTTAAAAGGGGTTTTATTTGTCGCTTGTAAGCATATCATGGTTTGGGGTGACTTATTATGCTGAAAACCATTAAAGTGCTGACCTATAATATCAGACATGGGCTAGGGATGGATAAAAGGGTGTCCCTTGAGCGTATTGCCTGGATTATACTCAGTACACAGGTGCACCTGTGCGGCTTGCAGGAAGTGGATAAACACAATCCCCGCAGTGCACTGATCCACCAGGCTAAGGAATTGGCCAGACTGTGCGGCATGTACTATGCCTTTGGAGGAAATGTAAAAGCCGGTCCAATTGCCTACGGCAATGCAGTGTTAAGCAGTTTTCCAATTGTCAGCTATAGAAATTACCCTTTGCCCGGCACCGGAGAGAAAAGAGGGTTACTGGGGGCTGAAATTAAAGCAAATGGCAAAAGGATAAGTTTTTTTACAACCCACCTGGGCTTAAATGCTGAACAGCGGCTGGAGCAGGCCGGAAGGATTAGGGAAATAACAGACAGCAGCCGGGGTCAGGTAATACTAACCGGAGATTTTAACGAAGAGAAAAAGGGCCCGGCCGTAAAGCTGCTACTTAAGGACAAAAGTCTGATCAACTGCCTGCCGAACAAGGGCTCTGTATACACCTACCCGTCTATTGAGGCTGACAAACACATAGATTTTATAATGGCGGCTAAGCACTGCAAGGTGCGTTCCGCCAAGGTGATCCAGAGCCTGGCCTCGGATCACCTGCCCTATTTAGTTGAACTCAGATTGTAAGACAGGACCCTTGTCTTAGGGATATGGCCGTTAAGATGAAAAAACCCCCTGGGGCATAGCCCCCGGGGGTTTATCTTGGATAACAAAATATTAAGTTGCCGTGGGTAAAGGCCACCGGCAGTGAGCCTAAGTAACTGTTGTTGGAGCCTTTGTCAAAGAAAAACAGTGCGCCGTTTGTGGGGTCTTTACCTTTTAATGCTTCCTGGGCTGCAATGTAGCAGCATTCCGGTGCAGGCCTGTTAATTTTCCCTGTTTGGGCCGGGCCAAACTGCCTCGGTTGATAAATGACATCCCTAATGCTGTTGGGAAACAGAGGGCTTTGCACACGGTTTATCACCACGGCAGCCACCGCCACCTTGTTGGTGTTAGGTTCACTGCCTGCTTCGGCACAAATCAGCCTGGCCAATAGGTCTAATTCCTCATCGGTACAAGGAATGCATCTTTCCTCCGCCTCCCTGCTGGGTGTCAATAAAACCCGGCTGGGGTGGATGGCGGCACCGGCCAGATGATTGGCCGCAACAAGTGTCTGTGTGGTTGTGTCCAAAGATAATGCGATTTGGTACAGGTTGTCGCCGGGTACCACTAAATAACCTCTGGTATTAGATGGCAGTACATCCTCTTTGTCGGGAATGATGAGCTGCTGGCCCGGCCAAATTCTTGTGCTTTTTAGTTGGTTGGCCTCCATTAACCGGTGAATGGTGGTGCCATGATTAACACTGATAGAAAATAAAGAGTCGCCGGGCTCCACGGTGTATGTTGCAGCAAAGGCTTTGGTGGGCGGTGCGAGCATTAAACTTAAGAACACTGCCAGCATTAACAAGCGATATGTTAACTTCATAAATTAAACTTCCCCCTTAAAATAACAAAAAGCTGTCAATTATAACGGTAGGGGCGGCAATAATTTGCCCCTTTGGTTACGGCTACCATTTTACTAAATTGACAAATAAAGTTCTACCCTTAAAAAATGTCTTTATTGAGGGTATTTACTGTTCTATCATTATTGACTATTGATTTAGTTGTGATATAATAATATTCCGGGCCAGCTTGAAGTTGATTTTATGCTGCCGTTTAGCTATAATACTTTGGTGAGCATTTGGCGCCTGTAGCTCAGTGGATAGAGCGCCGGCCTCCGGAGCCGGGTGCGCAAGTTCGATTCTTGCCAGGCGCACCATAACTAACGTAAGAGTTGCCCAGTAGCTAGAGCAGGCTTCTGGGTCTATTTTTATATATTTTAAAACAGGGTAAGGGGGCGAATTTATGGAGACGATGGCGATTATTTTTAATATGCTTCTGCTTTATTTTATATTTAGTTTTGCATATCGCTATTTTGTAAAGCCCAAACAGGATGAACATAAAACCCAAAATGCAGGCAATGGACAAGTTAATATAGCAGAAAAAACGGAAGAAAAAAACTTAGTAGAAGACAAGATATGCGGTGCTGTGGTGCCAAGGTCTCAGTCATACATTGTGGTCAGGGATGATGAAGAGCATTACTTTTGCAGCTGGGACTGCAGGCAAAAGTTTTTAGACAGTCAGCAAGAAGACCAATAAACCCCTTGAAGGCTTTCAAGGGGTTCCGTTTTGAAGTGGAAAAGTCACCTTTAAAAACCTTAAAAGGCAGGTTGATTGGTAAGCAATTGACCTGCCTTTTAAGGTTTTTATCGTATTAAGGCCGCGGCAGTCATTATGCCGGCTTGCACGGAATAATATGTCCCTGGGCAGAAAAGGAAACTGCCGGGATAATGCTGTAATGGGATATCCGGCCTAAGCTTCTTACCTAATAAAGGGAAAAACCTATTAAGGGGGAGAAAGTTTATGATATATGAAGATAAAGTGTCAAATTTGCAGCCTAATTAACCGAAGAGAGATCATTTTGCCCCTTGACTGACTTGAAATTTTCCCAAAAAACACTGGTGATATCAAAATGATGTGATATTAATGTTAAAATAGTAATTGTTTAGTTAATTAATAATTAACTTGACCGATTTGACATAACCGCTGCTTGAAGTGAACCCCATTTATTCCATGGGTTTTATTTTTGGACTTAAGCTTATCAATTTAAAGTATGTAGCGGGAGGTAACTTAAAAATGAGTTTTTTAAAAAAAATCACCGAGCAAGTTACTGACATAAGCAAAAAGTCGCAAGAAATGGTTGGCGTAACAAAATTAAAATTGGAGCGCTCCCAAATTGAATCGCAAGTAAATAGTAGTTTTAAAGAACTGGGGGAGCAAGTTTTCATTTCTTATTGCAACAACAATACAGATGGAGACGCAGTAATAATTATTTGCGAAAAAATCAAAAAGTTAAAGGCTAGAATTGAAGAAATAAATCAAGAGATCGAAAATATAGCTCCTAGAGAAACCCTATGCCCCAATTGTGAAGCTAAAATTATGTCTAATGTTCATTTTTGCAGTAAATGCGGTCATAAGATTAAAGACGATAATGCCTCACAAGAAGGAGTTTCAGGAGCGGAAAAATAAAAGAAGTAAACACGAATAAAAGGAGGAATGAGTATTGAGTGAAAACGGCAATACCCAGGCAAGTGATGTAGGGGATTTAACCAAAGGCTATATAGGGTTTAGCAAAATATTCTTAAATGACCCTGAACCGTACCTTGTTGAGCGGGGCGGGGGGTATAAAGCTATCGGAATGCTTACCATAGCCTTATTCATAATAGTCAAAATGTTCTATTCAATAACGGATTCATTTTCACATTATAGAGTTGTTGGATTTGATTTTATAAACATTTTAAGTAAGGTTGCAAAAACCGGTGCAGGTAGACTTATAGCAATATTTATACTCATATATGTAGGGAAAATATTGCTGGAAAAGTGGGGGGATGTTGATTTTTCTGTCAACGAAATGATTGAAAAGGTTGGGCTGGTACTTATACCTGCGTTTTTTATAGGTATCATAGGACTGCCTTTCTCTCTACTGCAATTTACTTTTAGCGGATATATAAGCGGTTTTAGTTATATAATGGAGTTTGTCGGAGTGTTCTTTTTGGGGTTAGTGGTTTCTCAATCCAGAAAAGTGCATACCGCTTTTCTGTTAGCAGCCTTGTATTATTTTACAGTCCGATTGCTAGGCACATTAATTTAAGCTAGACAAGGGAACGCTTTAAAAGTGTTCCCTTGTTTTGTAGTTAAAAAGGCTTTATAAATGTGTTAAATGATTTGTTATAAAAAAGCGGGGAGGGATGTAATGTATTTAATTTTGTTATTAACAATATTGCTTACCATATACATATCGTATTCACTATATAAAAGTATGGTGATCAAAAGGCATAGAGAAAGCAAAGATTATCTATATATGTGGCAGCCATCTCAAGGGGAGTGGATTGAGGCTTTAAAAGACAATAAACATGTGATGCCTAAGTGGTTATCGGTGCTATTATTTTTCATAATAATGTTGGTTGCCTTTGGATTATCATCTTTGAGAGAAGAAGCTGACTTGGTTTCAGTACTATATTATTTAGCTTTAGGTTTTTTTGCATGGTTTCTTGTGGGTAAGTCTATGGCCTTTAAAGCACCCTATACCTATATCGTTAAAGAAAATGGCCTTTGGGTATTAGGTGAACCACATTGGCTGGAAAGCGGTTTTGTTAGATGGAAGAGTGTTTCAGAGTTGTAGTTGATAAAAAGAATAATATGATTCTAATACTGGGTTGGATTCGTGGAAGTTCATATAATTTAGTAATCCCTAAAGATATGTTTTATAAAATTGAATATATTATAAGCCAAAAAGTTAGTCCTAATAAGATTAGCTATTACAAGGAGGATAGAAGGTGAAGAATATTAGGAATATTAAGATTATAATATTGTTTCTTTCAATGGTTCTTATTACTGTAGGAGTTACATTGTTTAGTAACTTTAGTAACGCAACAACAAATGTAGATGAGGAGTTTCACTTTCTGGGTTCTGACGAAAACAATGATAATAATAAGGCTCTCGATATTATTAAAAAATTGAGCATGAAATCGAAAAGGCAGATTCCCTGTATTACGATGTAAGCATATTTGAAAATAAAAGGGAAGTTGAAGGCTTTTATCTTCATTAGGCGAGAAGACTCCCACTTCAACGAAGCGAAGCGAAGTAAGTGGGAGATGAATCGCCTTAACTATATTTACTGAAAATAATATAGATTCAGTAAAGTATAGTATAATATAGTTAGATGGGAGGTGAAAAAATGTATTTTTGTATCAAACAACAGCTAAATGGTTTAACCAAAGAAGAATACTTGACCCTTAGAGAACTGTGCCGTATTGCCAAGAACATATACAACGTCGGATTGTATAATGTTAGACAATACTATTTTGAACACAAGGAATTTCTTAATTATGAG